>DATBXZ010000252.1:0-9728 GCA_036513995.1 Solirubrobacterales bacterium
GTGATGTACGTGCTCGACGAGCCCTCGATCGGCCTCCATCAGCGCGACAACGAGAAGCTGATCGCGACGCTAGACAGGCTGCGCGACCTCGGCAACACGGTGATCGTGGTCGAGCACGACGAGGGCACGATGATGGCCGCCGACCACCTGGTCGACCTCGGCCCCGGCGCGGGCGAGCACGGCGGCCACATCATCTCCGCGGGGACGCCGAAACAGGTCGCCAAGGACCCGGCATCGCTGACCGGGCAGTACCTCTCGGGGAAGAAAAAGATCGAGGTGCCGAAGGAGCGCCGCCGGCCGAAAGGCGAGCTGGTCGTCCGCGGTGCCCGCGAACACAACCTCAAGGACGTCACCGTCGACATTCCGCTCGGCGTCTTCTGCTGCGTCACCGGGGTCTCTGGGTCGGGCAAGTCGACGCTGGTCAACGAGACGCTCTACCCCTCGGTCGCCAACCGCCTGCACCAGGCGAAACTGCGTCCCGGGGCCCACGACGGGATCGACGGCCTCTCGCAGATCGACAAGATCATCAACATCGACCAGTCGCCGATCGGCCGCACGCCGCGCTCCAACCCGGCCACCTACACCGGCGTCTTCGACCACATCCGCCAGATCTTCACCCAGACCCAGGAGGCGCGGGCGCGCGGCTACAAGCCGGGGCGCTTCAGCTTCAACGTCAAGGGCGGCCGCTGCGAGGTCTGCAAAGGCGACGGCCAGATCAAGATCGAGATGCACTTCCTGCCCGACGTCTACGTGCCCTGCGAGCAGTGCCACGGAAAACGCTACAACCGCGAGACGCTCGAGGTCCGCTTCAAAGGCAAGAACATCGCCGAGGTATTGGAGATGTCGGTCGAGGAAGGGGTCGGCTTCTTCGAGAACGTGCCGAAGATCGCCCGCCGCCTGCGCACCCTGCACGACGTCGGCCTCGACTACATCCGCCTCGGCCAGCCGGCGACGACGCTGTCGGGCGGCGAGGCGCAGCGGATCAAGCTCGCCACCGAGCTCTCCAAAGTCGCCACCGGCGACACCCTCTACATCCTCGACGAGCCGACCACCGGTCTCCATTTCGCCGACGTCGCCCGTCTGCTGGAGGTGCTCGGCCGCCTCGTCGACGCGGGCAACAGCGTGGTCGTGATCGAGCACAACCTCGACGTGATCAAGACCGCCGACTGGCTCGTCGACCTCGGCCCCGAGGGTGGGGAAGAGGGGGGCGAGATCGTTGCCACCGGCACCCCCGAGGAGGTCGCCGCGGTCAAGGGCTCCTACACCGGCAGCTTTCTCGCCAGCCTCGTTGTGCCGGCCAGGCCCAAGCGCGGTGGCAAGCGCCGCGAGGCCCTCGCCGCCTGATTAGGCACGGCGTCTAGGACGCCGCGTCCCACGTTTGCCGGGCCACTTGGCCGCCCTGGCCCGAATCTTGATTGAGACCCCCATGGGGTGGGTATGGTCGATGCAGATTTGGGAATTGGGTGGAATTTTGGGAATTGGGTGGAAAGCCCGCAAAAGGAGGAGACGAATGACCAGTCCTACCGCGCTGAAGCGGATTCTGTTCGGGCTCGGGGCGTTGCTCGTGCTTGCCCTGGTCGCTGCGGGTTGTGGCGGCAGTAGCGGTGGCGGTGGTCCCAAGATCGCCCTCCTGCTGCCTGAAAACGAGACGCCCCGTTACGAAACCAACGACCGGCCCGACTTCGAAAAAGCGGTCGAAGAACAGTGCGAAGACTGCGAAGTCCTCTACAGCAACGCCGGCGGCGACGCGGAAAAGCAGCAGAGCCAGGCCGAAGCGGCGTTGACCCAGGGCGCCGAAGTCCTGGTCGTCGATCCGCAGGACTCCAAATCGGCGGCGGCGATTGCCGAAAAGGCAAAGGCCCAGGGCGTGCCGGTGGTCAGCTACGACCGCCTGATCGAAAACGGCGAAGTCGACGCCTACATCTCCTTCGACAACAAAAAAGTCGGCGAACTCCAGGCTGAAACGCTGGCGAAGAAACTGAAGGAAGACGGCAGCGCCAGCGGGCCGATCATCATGATCAACGGCGACCCCGCCGACCCCAACGCGGCTCTCTTCAAAGAAGGCGCCCACACGGGCTTCGAAGCCGCCGGCGTCGACATCGCCAAGGAATACGACACCCCCGGCTGGTCCGCCGAAAACGCCCAGCGCGAGGCGCAGCAGGCGATCACCGCGCTCGGCAACAACGGGTTCACCGGCATCTACGCCGCCAACGATGAAACCGGCGGCGGCGCGATCGCGGCGATGAAGGGTGCCGGGATCAAGCCGGAAGAAAAGCCCGTCACCGGGCAGGACGCCACCGTCGCGGGCCTGCAGCGCATCCTCACCGGCGAACAGTTCATGACGGTCTACAAGGAAATAGAACCGGAGGCCACGATCACGGCGGAAATCGCGATCGCCCTGGCCGAAGGCGAAGAAGTGCCGCAGGAAGAAATCAGCGAAGAAGTCGACAACGGCAAAGCCAAGGTTCCCTCGGTCCTGCTGGAACCGATCGCCGTGACCAAGGACAACGTCAAGAGCACGGTGGTAGCCGACGGCTTCGTCACCGCCCAGGAACTCTGCACGAGCGCCTACCAGACGGCGTGCAAAGAAGCGGGAATCTCGGGCTGAGATGAGCGACGGCGCTCCCCTCCTCGAGTTGGAGGGAGTCAGCAAGCGATTCGGCCCGGTCCAGGCATTGGACCGGGTCGACTTCGCCGTCCGTGCCGGCGAGGTCGTCGGCCTCGTCGGCGACAACGGCGCCGGCAAGTCGACGATGGTGAAGACGATCGCGGGGATCCACGCCGCCGACGAAGGGACGATCCGCTTCGAGGGCAGGGAGGTCTCGATCGCCAAACCCCAGGACGCGACCGAACTGGGGATCGCGACCGTCTACCAGGACCTCGCCCTCTGCGACAACCTCGACGTGGTCGCCAACCTCTTCCTCGGCCGCGAGGAGGTGTCGCCGGGCTTCGGCACGGCCTCGCGTCAGCTCGACGAGGCGCGGATGGAGCACGAGACCGGCGAGCTACTCTCCAACCTGGCGGTGACGATCCCGAGCCTGCGCAGCGAGGTCGGCACCCTCTCCGGCGGTCAGCGCCAGCAGGTCGCGGTGGCGCGCTCGCTGCTCGGGGAGCCGAAGGTTGTGCTTCTCGACGAGCCGACGGCGGCACTCGGCGTCGCCCAGACCGCGCAGGTCCTGAACCTGATCCGGCGCCTGCGCGAACGCGAGCTCGGCGTCGTCGTGATCAGCCACAACCTGGTCGACGTCTTCGAGGTCGCCGACCGGATCTTCGTCCTGCGGCTGGGCCGGGCCGCGGGGGAGTTCGCCGCCGAATCGACTACCGAGGAGCACGTCGTCTCGGCGATAACCGGGGTCGGCTCCGACGGTGAGAAGAAGAACGGCGTCGAGCAAGAGCTTCGGGCGGAGAGCGCCGAGAGCGGGGAGGAGGAGCGATGAGCGAAGCGGCTGCCGGCACCGCCGAGACCGAGGAGGGCCTGCCCCGGCCGAAGGAGACGATCCGGCGCCTGGTCCAGGGCGATCTCGCCTCGCTGCGCGTGGTCATCGGCCTGGCTCTGATCTGGGCGATCTTCCAGTTCGAGAACGACCGCTTCCTCTCGGCCCAGAACCTGACCAACCTGATGCTGCAGATCACCGCCATCGGGTTGATCTCGGTGGGCATCGTCTACGTGCTGCTGCTGGGGGAGATCGACCTCTCGGTCGGTGCCGTCAGCGGCCTCGCCGCCGCCGTGATGGCCGTGCTCAACGTCAAGCACGGCTGGAACCCCTACCTGGCGATCGCCGCGGCGATCGTGGTGGGGCTGGCGATCGGCGTCCTCCAGGGCAGCCTCTTCAGCCGCTTCGCCGTGCCCTCCTTCGTCGTCACCCTGGCCGGCTTATTAGCCTGGCAGGGAGCCCTCTTACAGGTGCTCGGCTCGACCGGCTCGATCAACCTCACCGATCCCAAGATCACCGGCCTCGCCAACACCTTCTACTCCGACACGGTCGGCTGGATCATCGCCGCGGTCGTCGTCGGGGGCTACGGCGCGGTGCTCTTCCTCGGCCACCGCCGCCGTGTCGCCGCCGGGCTCGAAAGCGAGAATCTGGCCGGCCTCGTGGTCCGCTTCGGGCTGGTCGCGGTGGTCACGATCGTCGCCACCACGGTGCTCAACTCCGACCGGGGGGTGCCGCTCGCCCTGCTGATCCTGCTCGGCTTCGTGGTCGGGATGGAGTACGTGGTCAAGCGCACGGGGTTCGGCCGCCACGTCTTCGCCGTCGGCGGCAACGCCGAGGCGGCCCGCCGCGCCGGCATCCCCGTCAACGCGATCCGCGTCGCCGTCTTCGGTATCGCCGGGACGATGGCGGCGATCGGCGGCATCATGGCCGCCTCGCGCCTGCTCGCCGTCAACCAGAACTCGGGCGGCAACGAACTGCTGCTGCTGGCGATCGCCGGCCCGGTCATCGCCGGCACCAGCCTCTTCGGCGGCCGCGGCTCGGTCTGGACGGCGCTGATGGGCGCCCTGGTGATCGGCTCGATCTCCAACGGCATGGACCTGCTGGCGCTCTCCTCGGCGGTCAAGTTCATGGTCACCGGCGGCGTCCTGCTGCTGGCGGTCCTGGTCGATGCGGTCGCGCGCAACCAGCGCTCCGCCACCGGTCGGGTCTGAGGCCGGCCTCAGCGCGCGAACAAGAGTGAGGCGCCGATCGCGCCGCCGAGGTCGCCGAGCGCCGCGACGCGCACCGCCGGCGGCTTTTCGTCGAGGAAGAGGTGCTTGCCCATCTCTTTCGTCAGCGGCTCCATGTAGCGGTCGCCGAAGCGCACGCCGAGGCCACCGCCGATGATCACCGCCTCCGGGTCGAGCAGGTTGACCGCGGAGGCGATACCCGTTCCCAGGGCCTCGATCGCGCGGTGGATCAGATCCTCGGCGAGATGGTCGTTGGCGTCGATCGCCCGCTCCCAGATGCCGCTGGTCAGACGCGGTTTCTCGTGCTTCTCCATCAGCTTGAAGAGATCGGTCTTGTGGCCCTCCTCGTGCTGGCGGCGCGCCTCGGCTTCCATCGCCGAACGGCCCGCGTAGGCCTCCATGCAGCCCTTGCGCCCGCACGGGCACTTGGCGCCACCCCGCTTGACGACCATGTGGCCGATCTCGCCGGCGGCGCCGCGGCCCAGCCACGGCTTGCCGTCGAGGACGAGGCCGCCGCCGACGCCGGTGCCCCAGAAGACGCCGATCAGGCTCTGGAACTCGCGCCCGGCGCCGAGGTGGAACTCGGCCTCGGTCGCGACCTGGACGTCGTTGCCGATCCGTACCTCAGCGCCCAGCGCCTCCTTCAAGGTCGCCGCCAGCGGGAAGCTGCCCTCCCAGCCGGGCAGGTTGCGGGCGCCGGAGACGATGCCCGTCTTCTCGTCGGCGTCGCCGGGGGAGCCGACCCCGATTCCCTCCAGCGCCGTGGTCTCGACCCCGCCCTGCTCGGCCGCCTCTTTCAGCGCGGCCGCCATCTCATTCGCTACGTCCTGCGGCCCGCCGCTGGTCGGCGTCGGCCGTCGCGATTCGCCCTTGACGTCGCCGGCGGCATCAACGATCACCGTCTGGATCTTCGTCCCGCCGAGATCGATGCCGCCGCGCAGGTCAGTCACGCCCCGCAGTCTACGTGCGGGTTTCGTAACGTGACGAGCAGATGAGCGAGGGCGGGGGACAGCGGGGCTGGCGGATCTGGTGGGTCAAGCGCCGCTGGTACGAGCGCAACCACCGCTGGCTGCGGCGCCGGCGGATCGATCGCCACGCCGCCCGCGGCGGCTTCTTCGTCCGCCACCCGGTCGAGGGCGAGGTGCTGGAGGCGCTCGACGAGGGACGGTTGACGATCGGCGAAGGCACGCTGCTGGAGCCGGGCTGCTGGCTGACCTTGGGCCCGGGAGCGCGGATCGAGATCGGCGCCGGCTGCTTCCTCAACCGCAACACGATGATCGCCGCCCACGAGCGGGTCTCGATCGGCGACCACACGATGCTCGCCAACGGCTGCTTCGTCGGCGACGCCGATCATCGCTTCGACGATCCCGACAAGCCGGTCACCGAACAGGGCTTCAGCTCGAAGGGCCCGGTGGCGATCGGCGCCAACTGCTGGTTCGGCGCCAACTGCGTCGTTACCACCGGGGTCGAGATCGGCGAGCGCTGCGTCATCGGCGCCAACTCGGTCGTCACCCGCGACCTGCCGGCGGCGACGATCGCCGCCGGGGCGCCGGCGAAGCCGATCCGGAAGATCGACTTCGCCGCGGGCTCGAACTCCTAGGCGCTGCCGGCGGGGGCGTCGGCGAGCGGTGCCGCTGCCGGGGCCCCGAAGATCCGGGCGAGGACGATGCTGAGCTCGTAGAGCAGGATCAGCGGCGCCGTCTCCAGCAGCATCGAGACCGGGTCGACCCCGGGCAGGGCGGCGGCGACGATCGCGCAGGCCAGGTAGGCGTAGCGGCGGTTCTGGGTCAGCTGTTCGACCTTGACGATGCCAAGCCTGGTGACGGCGAGGATTCCGACCGGGACCTGGAAGACGACCCCGCAGGCGAGCAGCGTTTGCGCAAAGAAACCATAGTATTCTTTTGCGCGCACCTGGATGTTGAACTGGGCGTCGTTGAAGTTGAGCAGGAACTTGGTCGCGGCCGGCAGCACGACGAAGTAGCCGAAGACGATCCCGGCGATGAAGAGGGCCGGGATCAGCAGCAGCAGGGGAAGGATCATCCGCTGCTGCTGCTTGCTGAAGGCCGGCAGCAGGTAGGCGTAGAGCTGGTAGAGGATGATCGGCAGCGCCAGGATGATGGCGCCATAGGCGGAGACGGTCACGGTCGTCGTGAACGGCTCGCTGATCCCGAAGGTGATCAGCCTGTGGTGGTTGGACGGCAACGGCGCGCTCGCCAGTTCCAGCAGTAGGTGGTTCTGCCAGAAGCAGAGGGCGAGCGCGACGCCGAAGACGGCGATCGAGACGATTACACGGGCGCGCAGCTCGTCGAGATGCTCGACGAGCGTGAGCTGATCTTCGTGGGAGATGGCTTTGACGCGCCGCATTGTCTCGTCCTCAGGCGTGCTGCTCGGGGGTGGTTGCGACCGGTGTCTTCGGTGCTGCGGCTGCTGGGGTCACGACCACGGGCGCCGGCTCGATCGCATCCTGCTCGTCGGAGCTGGTGTGGTCGCCGCTGATCGTACCTTTGAACTCCTGGATTCCCTTGCCGAGCGACTTGCCCAGCTCCGGCAGGCGTTTGGGCCCGAAGACGACGAGCGCGATGATCAGTACGACGATGATCTCCATCGGTCCTATGTTGGGCATGATGTCTCCATTCGGTTGAGAAGGGCCGGGCCCGGAGCCGGTCGAGTGACCGACTCCGCTGGGCGCCCGGCTGAGGTCTACTTCAGGAAGCCGGTCCCTTCGACCGCCTTGAGGACTTCGGCCGCCGTGAACGGCGTGTCGAACGGGCCGTCGGGAGTGATGTTGCCCGGCGTGGCCTTCAGCAGCAGTCCGGCTACGGATGCGTGCCGGGCCTCGATCGTGAGGATCGAGAGCGCCGCCGCGACGGTCGAGGGGGCCTTAATGTTGAGCGCCTGGCCCGAGTAGGCGTGGACGCCGGTGTTCTCGAGCGCGACCGCGGTCTTGATGAAGGACGCTTCACTCGAGGTGGTGCTGCCGAAGTCGACCTTCGGAGCGGCCACGGCCTTGCTGCCCAGCGCCTTCTTGAGGTAGGCGACATGAGCGTTCTCGTCGGTGGTCACGGTCTTGAGGAAGACCTGCGCCTGCTTGCTCTTGAGGAACGAGCTCTTCTTGTCGTTGGCGGTCGCCTCGTTGTAGAAGGCGGCCTCCAGGTACTCCAGGGTGAGGGCGAAGTTGAGGATGCCGACGTCGCCCGCGCCGAAACTGGCCGGCGGGCGGCCCTTGCCGCCGGCCGCCATCGAGGCGGCGGGGGTGAGGGCGCTGAGCAGCGCGCCGCCGCCCATCACGGCACCGCCGGTCAGGCCGGCCTTCTTGAGGAAGCTGAGCCTGGTGTCGCCCTGCAGGGCCTCGGTTGCCTCGTGGGCGGTTTCGCGGATGTCGCCATTTACGTCGACCTGCTCGATATTCAGCTCTGAGCTCATGGGGGAAGGTGCCTTTCGGTCTGGGATCGGTCCTGCTTTCCCCTTCCCTGCGACGCGTACCCAGTTGTGGATCACTCGTTTGGATTCTTTTTATCTTTCGTTTGCCTGCGCGCGGAAGGGGTACAATTGCCTCCGGCCGTGACCCAGAACAGGGCATGGACCCACTGACGTGAACTCGACGAGCATCGGCAACCCCCCCGTTGCGACCCCCGGCGCGCGAGCGGTCCGCTCCCGACAGGAGATCCGTGCTGCCCTGGTCCAGCCACGCCGCGATGGGCTGACGATTGGCCTGGTGCCGACGATGGGGTATCTGCACGAGGGGCACCTCTCGCTGCTGCGAGCCGCTCATGCCGAGTGCGATCTGGTGGTGATGAGCCTGTTCGTCAACCCGACCCAGTTCGGGCCCACCGAGGACCTCGAGCGCTACCCGCGCGACGAGGAGCGCGACCTGCGCCTGGCCGGCGAGGCCGGGGTCGATCTCGTCTACGCGCCCCCGGTCGAGGATGTCTATCCCGAGGGCTTCGCCACCGCGGTCGAGGTTGGCGGCAACCTGACCGGCGTGCTCGACGGCGATCCCGCTCAGCGCGGCCCCGAGCACTTCCGCGGCGTCACCACCGTCATCGCCAAGCTCTTCAACAGCGTCGGCCCCGACGTCGCCTACTTCGGCCAGAAGGACGCCCAGCAGGCGGCCGTTATCCAACGGATGGCTCGCGATCTCGACTTCCCGGTCCGGATCGAGGTGCTGCCGACCGTGCGCGAGGCCGATGGCCTGGCGATGAGCTCGCGCAACGCCTACCTGGACGAGGACGCCCGCGAGCGCGCCGCCGCCCTCTCGCGGGCGCTGCGGGAGGCCGAGCGGGGCGCGCGGGAGGAGTCGCTGCAGGCCGGCCTCGCCGCCGCCCGCCGCGAGCTGGAGCGAGCCGGCATCGAGCCCGAGTACCTCGAGGCCCGCGACGCCGAGGAGCTGCGGCCGATCGCCGAGCTGAACGGGCGCCCGGTGCTGGTCGCGGTCGCCGCCCGGGTCGGCGGCGCGCGCCTGATCGACAACGTCTTGATCCGACCTTGACCACTTAGAAAGGCAAAGGGAGAGCCAATGCAGAGACAGATGCTGAAGTCCAAGATCCACCGAGCGACGGTCACCGATTGCGACGTCGACTACATCGGCAGCATCACGGTCGACACCGAGCTGATGGCCCAGGCCGACCTGATCACCAACGAGCAGGTCCATGTCTGGGACATCGACAACGGCTCCCGCTTCGTCACCTACGTGATCGACGGCGACCCCGGCTCGCGGACGATGCAGGTCAACGGCGCCGCCGCCCACCTGGTCGAGCCCGGCCACAAGATCATCGTCGCCTCCTTCGGCGCTTACGACCAGGCCGACCTCGAGCGCTACTCGCCGGTCGTCGTCCACGTCGACGACGACAACAATCCCGTCGCCGTCGACAGCCACCCGGAGGTGCTGCTCTCATGAGCTCCGGCGGTCGTTCCCACACGGCTCCGCCGGCTTCCGGCCGCACGCCGGTCAACCTGCCCCGCCTGACCGAGATGAAGGCCAACGGCGAACCGATCGTGATGGTCACCGCCTACGACTACCCCTCGGCGACCGTGGCCGAGGCGGCCGGTGTCGACATCGTCCTCG
>DATBXZ010000253.1:0-8259 GCA_036513995.1 Solirubrobacterales bacterium
GCATGCGCTCGCGCTGGTGGTGGACGACGACCTCGCGGCGCAGCTCATGCCCGCCGGGCAGGGTCCGCGGCGATTGCGAAGAGGAGGAGTGGTCCATCTGGTCAGGATAGCCTCGGTTTTGAGAACCATCGACTTTCCTTCAGGAGTCCATGTACTATTCGCCTCTCGACGGAACAGATCGACGGCATCGGGAGACGCCAGGAGATGACGAGCGTGGCGATCAACGGGACTTGCGAGCCGGTGGGCGAGCGATCAGGTGCCAAGAACTGAGATGCAGCCAGCCGCACGGGAGCGCCTGCTCGAGGCGATGCTGATCGAGCTGGCCGCCAGCGGCTACAGCGCGATGAGGGTGGCCGACACGTTGATCTTCGCCGGGGTCTCGAAAGCGGACTTCGAGGCCGAGTTCGCCGACAAGGACGCCTGTCTGTTTGCGGCCTACGAGCAGCTGACCGAGCGGCTGCTGCGCAAGACAGCCGAAGCCTGCGGGCGCGGTGGCGAGTGGCCGGCGCGGGTGCGCGGCGGATTGGAAGCCCTGCTGGAGGAGCTGGCGGGGGCGCCGGAGATGGCGCGGGTGGCGATCCGGACCTTTCCCGCGATCGGCGCCGAGCCCCGCGCCCGCTACCAGGACTTCGTCGAAGGCTTCGCCCCGCTCCTGCGCGGGGGCCGGGAGTTCGCGGAGGCGGGCGAGGAGCTGCCGGACGAGGTGGAGATGCTCGCCGTCGGCGCCGCCGAGGCGATCGTCTTCGAAGAGATCGAAGCGGGGCGAGCGGAGCAGTTGCCGGCCCTGGCGCCGGCGATTCTCTTCTCGGTCCTGGTTCCGTTCCTGGGGCCGGAGGCTGCCTCGGCGGAGATGGAAAGGGCGCAGCAAAAGAAGTAACACTGAATCGCGCAAGCGTTGTGCTGACTGTCACTTAGTGTCACACTCGCGCGATGAGCTCACAGGCTGCGGATCTGCCCGAGCGCGGGCCGCAGGAGACCAGAATCCTCCCTCACGACATCGTCGCTCCCTCGGAGCGAGATCGCCTGATCGAGGCGATGGCCCTGACCTGTGCGGAGCGCGGCTACGCGGCGAGCAGCGTGGAGGAGGTGGCCCGGCGGGCCGGCGTGTCGCGCCGCGACTTCGAAGAGAACTTCGCCGACAAGGCCGAGTGCGGCACCGCCGCGGTCAACCAGATGCTGGCCGACATCACCGCCGCCGCCTCGATCGCCTACGCGCCCCAGTACTCGGAGTGGGAAAAGATCCTGCGGGGGGTGCGGGCGCTGCTGGAGCTGATGGCGGCGCGGCCCTCCTTCGCCGGCCTGGCCCAGATCGAGGCCCGCCAGGGAATGGGGCCGGAGGCCTATGAGCTCTACACCTCGGGCATCCGGATCTTGGAAGCGATGCTCGACCGCCTGCAGGCCAACGCGCTGGGCGGCGTGGCGCGACCCCCGAGCGCGATCCGCGGTGCGATCGGCGGCGCCGAGGCGCTGATCAGACGCGAACTCCTTGCCGGCCGGCCCGAGCGCTTGCCCGAGCTTTTGCCGGACATCATTTACGGCATGTTGGCGCCATATCTCGACCAGCAAGAGGCACTCCGTTACGCGGGGCTGGCCAGGGAATTGCTGAACGATGGTGGGTGAGAACGAGGTGGATCGAAATGAGTACGTCGACGCAGTTCGAGCGCGAGCGCCTGCTGGACGCGATGCTCGAGGAGATGGTGGTGAGCGGCCCCGAGGGGGTCGAGGTCGAGACAGCCCTGCGACGGGCCGGCTTCGACGGCGAGGAGTGGCTGGCGGAGTTCCTCGACGAGGACACGTGCCTGTTCGCGGCCTATGCGCAGCTGACCGAACGGCTGGCCCGTAGAACCGGCGAAGGCTGCGCGCGCGGCGAGGACTGGCCGCAGCGGGTGCGCTGCGGGCTGGAAGCACTGCTGCAGGAGCTGGCGGGCAGGCCGGCCGCGGCGGCGCTGCTGATCCGATCCTTCCCGGCGCTCAGCCCCGCGGCGCGGGGGCGCTACCAGGAGTTCGTCGAAAGCTTCGCGCCGCTACTGGCGGGGGGACGGGAGCTCTCGGGGATGGGCGCGGAGCTGCCGGTGGAGGTGGAGCTGTTCGCGGTCGGCGCCGCCGAGGCGATCGTCTTCGAAGAGATCGAAGCGGGGCGGGCGGCGCAGTTGCCGGCCCTGGCCCCGGCGATCCTCTTCTCGCTGCTGGTCCCCTTCCTGGGCCCGGAGGCCGCCTCGGCGGAGATGCAGCGGGCGAGCGAGGTGGCGGAGGGGAAAGACCTGGAGGCGGCTTAGGGCGCGGGGCGATGTCTCGGCTTCGGCCCAAGCCTGAGATCGACCCTGCTGTCGACAGGCAGAGTCACTCCCGCGCCTGGCTCCGAGGACTTGACCACGAGCGGACCGAGCTTCTTGCCCTTCCTCGCTTTCGGCTTCGTCACATTTCCGACCGCACAGCCGGCCGTCTTCAACGCCGACTTCGCCCGCGCCAGTGTCGCGCCGACCAGCTTCGGGACGATGCATTGGGGTGCGGGAGGCGGAGGCAGGTCCCCCTTCAAGCGCGTGTATGAGATCGACGCCGAGCAGGCCGAGGTGTTACCGGCTGCGTCGGTGGCGGTCGCCGAGAAGGCCGAGGTGACGCCCTCGGCGACGGGGACGGTGACGCCGGGCAAGCCGAGCTCGGCGGCGCTTGCCGTGGCGACCGGCGCGCCGGTGCAGCCCGCACCGGCGTAGATGCGGACGGTCGACCCCGCCTCGACGGAGCCGTGGATGCGCGGGGTGCCGCTCGAGCCCGGCGAGGAGGGGTCGGTGCTCGTGAGCTGCGGCGCCGACGGTGGCGCGACGTCGCCTTTCTGCTCGAGCCAGATGCCTCCCGGCCCTTCGATTTGGTCTTCGACGTCTTCGCAAAAGACAGTGTCTCCTGCGCCCACAGGCGTTGCACTCATATCGGTCCACTGCCCGGCGATCGAGCCCGACCCGGTGAGCCCGTGGGTGAACGGCGCTCCGGAGCGCGGGCTCATACCGCCGGAGTTCCCCGTGGTCGAGAGGGTCAGGGGCGAGGGGGTCGTCGAAACGGTGCATTCCTTGCCGTTGGCCTTCAGCGTTCCAGCCGCTGTGCCGCTCAGAGCGAGGGCGCCGCTTGCCTGGGTGAAGCTGCCTGCGATGGTCCCGATTTCGAAATCGACCGTGACATCGGCATCGATGGGGGCGACGATGTGCGTCGAGAACTGAGGAACCTGCAGATCGCCCGCCGAGATCGATTCCCCCGCAGGGCCGATCTGGGCCTCGAACGGAGCCGTATCGGGTGCTGCAAACAGCGCGGCGTCGGAGAGCTGGACCCCGACGTTGGCGCGAGCTTCGGTGAACGTCATCGAGAGCGGCTCTGCACTCGCCGCCGCTGCGCAGATGCCCAGCGCCAACAGCGCGACGAGCACGATCGCTCCCACTCCCCTGGTGATCCTCTCCCCTGAACCCATGATGTCGCTTGCCTTTCCTTGCTGGCGTGGTCTCGCTACACTGTAGCATTCAGGAGGATACGGTGGAGCGCTTTCAGGGGAGCCCCTTGACGCGATCCGGTCGGTGGTCGGGACTACGGTTCAAGCGTGCAGAAGGCGAAGCCCTCCGGGGCGCAGGCGAAAACGCGGCGGCAACTGTCGCCCGATGCGATCCTCGAGACGGCGATCCGGTTGGCGGACTCCGAGGGCCTCGAGGCTGTCTCGATCAGGCGCGTCGCCGCCGAGCTCGACGCAAGGGCGATGAGCCTCTACGACCATTTCGCGAGCAAGCAAGACCTGCTTGCGTCGATGGCCGACGAGGGAGTCGGAGAGATACTGGCTCCTCAACCGCTGCCGAACGACTGGCGCGAGGCGGTCGCGGTCTCGGCGCGAAAGATGTACGCCGCTTACGCCCGTCATCCCTGGATGCTCTTCGTCCACACCGACCGGGCTCGTCCGGGACCGAACGGAGTCAAGGTCGCCAAGCAGATGGCGCGAGGACTCTCGGCTCTGCCGCTCGAGCACGAGGACGTATGGCAGGTGCAGGGGATCGTCAACGACTATGTCATCGGCTACTCGTTTCGGATCGTCGGAACAGTGAATCCGGAGGACATGGAAGCGGCGATCGCCGCCAGCGACGTGGTCGAGTTCCCCGAGCTCGCCGCCCTCCCCGACAACCTGCGCACGCGCTCCTCGATCGAGCGCTTCGAGCTCGGCCTGCAAACCGTGCTCGACGGTATCGAGCGACGTTTTCTCGATCAGCCTGGCTGAGAATCCTTGGAGTCGACGGTCGGCTCAGCCGGCCAACCCAAGCCGCACCGAGGCGGCGCGGGAGACCATCCGCCGGGTGCCGGCGATGCCGCCGATCGAGCGGGTGGAGAAGTCCTCGACCCGCCCGGCAAGCTCGGCGTCGCGCGCCGCGGCCGAGTAGATGAGCTTTTCGACCGGCGAGAACCGTCGCGCGCTCGAGTAGTCGGAGATGAGCCAATGATGGGCGCCGAGCTCGCGGCGGTGGCGCCGCCCGTAGGCCTTCAGGGCTCGACCCAGATCCCGATCCGATCCGTGCAGAGCCGGGCCGACTTCCTCGGCCAGCCAATCCGCCGACTGGAACGCCCAGCCGCAGCCGGCGCCGAAAATCGGATCGGACGCCTGGGCGGCATCGCCGACGAACGCCATCCCCCGCGCCGCGGCGGGGCGGACCGAATTCGGCATCTCAAGCTTTCCGAACCATTTCGCGACCGGGCGCGCGCCGTCCAGGCTCGGAGCATCCGCCAGGCTCCGAAAGTGGGCGCGAACCGCCGACTCCGGATCGCCGCGGAACTCGTCCAGCCGTCGCTTGGCCGGCGTCACCGCGACCATCGAGACCCCCTCCTCGTTGGGGTGGAGGTACGCCAGGTCGGGGTCGCCGAACCAGACCATCCCCCGGTTGGGATCGCGCAGGGGGACGTCCCTGAAATAGGAGAAGTAACAGAAGCGCATGTGGGGTCGGACGCGCCCCGGGACGCCCGCCATCCGCGCCACCCGCGAATCGCGTCCGTCGGCAGCGACCACGAGCCTTGCGCTCAGCGTCCTCTCCTTTTCCCGCTGCCCCGAAACGCGGACGCCTTCGACCTGCTCGTCGCCCTCGAGCCCCACCGCCGTGAGGCCGGGCAGGTAGTCGACGCCCGGGGTATCGATCGCCTGGCGGCGCACGATCGGGTCGAGGACCGAGCGCCGCAGGTTCAAGCTGGGCAGGCCCCGATCCGGCGGGCGGATCCACCCGTAGCGCGTCCAGATGTCGGTCTGGGCGCGAACGGCGCCGGCGTCGCGGAGCGCCGGCCCGATCCCGAGGCGCTCGATCGCCGGCACCGCGCCGGCCTGGATGTTGTGGGTGCAGACGACTTTGTAGGCGTCGAGCTCGGGGCGTTTCTCGACCACGGCGACGCGAGCCCCGTGCAGCGCCAGCAGGCGCGCCGCAGCGCAGCCGGCCAGGCTCCCGCCGACGACCACGACGTCGTATTCGCGATCAGCCATTCGGCTGGATGTTCTGGTTGACGCGGAAGAGGTTCGCCGGGTCGTAGGCGGCCTTGATCTGCGCCAGGCGGTCGTAGTTGGCGCCATAGCTCGCCCGCACCCGATCCTGGCCCTCGTCCATCATCATGTTCACGTAGGCGCCGCCGGCCGAGTAGGGGTGCAGCGCCTCGAAGTAGTCGACGCACCAGTTGCGGATCGCGTCGGCGTTGGCCGGGTCGGGATCGACGCCGGCGAAGACCGAGCCCCAGCCGGCGTCGCGGTAGGCCCAAGGGGTATCCGACGGGCCGACGTCGTGCGCCGCCCCGTCGAGCGGATACAGGTGCATCGTCGATTTCCAGGTCGGCATCTCGGCGCCGAACTTGGCGTGGATCTGGATCGCCTCATCAGGGATCTCCTTGACGAAGTCGGCGCGCCAGTACCACTGGTCGCCGGCCGGGTAGACCGGGTCGAAAGTGCTCTGGAGCGCCGGCAGCGGCATCTCCTGGGGCCCGTGCAAGAGGGGCTCCGGCAGCGCGTCCAGCAGCGGTGCCATCGCCGCGGCAGCATCCTCGGCGCCCCCGACGTAGCACCAGACGACGCCACAGACCTTGCGCAGGTGGAGCTCGTCGGGGAAGGGCGGCGCCGGGGGAACCGAGGTGAAGGCGAAGAAGCCGTTCAGCTCCCGCGGCGCGTTCGGGATGAAGTCCCGGTAGGCGGCGAGGACCTCGGCGCCCTGCTCCACCGGCCAGAAGGTCGGGCCGCCGACGATCGTGCCCACCTCGTGCAGGCGGAAGAGGAACGAGGTGACGACGCCGAAGTTGCCACCGCCGCCGCGGATCGCCCAGTAGAGGTCGGGGTTCTCGTCAGAGCTGGCGCGAACCTTCTCACCGCTGGCGAGCACGACATCGGCCTCGATCAGATTGTCGATCGTGAGGCCGCACTTGCGGGTCAGGTGACCCAGGCCGCCGCCGAGGGTGAGGCCGCCGACGCCGGTGGTCGCGATGATCCCGCTCGGCACCGCCAGCCCGTGCTTGTTGGTGGCCGCGTCGACTTCGCCCCAGAGGCAGCCGCCGCCGACCCTGGCGGTACGCGCCGCCGGATCCACCTCGATGCTCTTCAGGTTCGAGAGGTCGAGGACGACGCCGTCGTCGCAGGTCCCGAGGCCGCCGCCGTTGTGGCCGCCGCCGCGGACCGCGAGCAGCACGTCGTGAGCCGCCGCGAAGGAGACGACCTTGGCGACGTCGCCGGAGTCGGCGCAGGTCGCGATCAGGCCGGGCCGGCGGTCGATCATCGCGTTGTAGACCTCGCGGGTCTCGTCGTAGTCGGCGTCGGCAGGGCCGGTCAACCGTCCCTGGAATCCGGACATCTCGCTGCGGGCGGTCTGCATCAGGGCGTCGGGGGTGCTCACTTGTTCCTCCTGGCTGTCATCGCGACTTGTCTCTACCGAACCTAGGCCGCCCGAGCTCTGCTGTCATGACCTGATCTGACCCAATTTCGAGCACCGGGGTCGCGGTCGATCCCGGGGTGGAATGGTCAAGATTGACTATCGTTTTCGAGATGGACGCCGAGATCCCGGACCTTCCGGGCTCGCTCCGCCCGACCTCGACCTTTCAGTTCGTCGGGCGTGCGGCCGAGCTGGAGAAGCTGCGGACCCTGATGCCGCGAGCCGATGGCGAGAGATGCCGTGTCGCCTTGCTCGCGGGCGAGCCGGGCGCCGGGAAGAGCCGCCTGGTGCGTGAGTTCGCCGGCCAGGCCGCGGCCGAAGGGGCACTCGTTCTCTACGGGGCCTGCGACGCGGCGGTGCGGACGCCGTACGGGCCATTCGTCGAGGCACTCGATCGCCTCGTGCGAGCGACCGAGGTCGGACAGCTGCGGGCGGCGCTCGGCTCCGGGGGCGGCGAGCTGACCCGGCTGCTGCCCGATCTGCCCGCCCTGCTCGGCGAGTTGCCGGCGCCGGTCGAGGCCGACCCCGATACCGAGCGCCACCGCCTCCACACGGCGGTTGCCGACCTACTTGCGAACGTCAGCCGCGACAGGCCCGTCCTGCTCGTGCTCGAGGACGGGCACTGGGCGGACGCCCCGACGCTTCTCCTCCTGCGGCACCTGGCCCGCTCCACCTGGAGCGCCCGGCTGCTGCTCGTCGCGACCTTTCGCGACACCGAGGCCGACATGCCGGCGGAGCTCTCGGAGACGCTTGCCGACCTGCGCCGCTCCGACGACGTCGTGCGAATGCGCCTCTCGGGCTTCTCCGGGGAGGAGGTCTCCGACCTGGTCAGCCGCGCCGCCGGAAGCGATCCCGGGCCCGAGCTTGGCGAGCTTGCAATCGCGATCCACGATCTCACCGGCGGCAACGCGTTCCTCGTCTGCGAGCTCTGGCGCGCCCTGGTCGAGACGGGGATGGTCGAGATGGACGGCGGGCGGGCCAGAGTAACCCGGCCGCTGACCGAGCTCGGAACGCCGGAGAGCGTCCGCGAGGTGGTCAGCCAGCGACTGTCGCGCCTGGCCCCGGTAACCATCGATCTGCTCGAGCTTGCCGCCGCGGCGGGGCCGGAGTTCGAGCTCGAGCCGGTCCGCCGCGCCGCCGGCCTCGCCGAGCCCGAGCTCCTCGCCGCTCTCGAGCAGGCGGTGGAAAGCGGGATGATCGAGGAGCTTCCCTCGCAGCGGCTGGCCTGTCGCTTCACCCACGAGATCGTGCGCCGGGCGCTCTATGACCGGCTCTCGCGGATGCGGCGGGCGGAGCTCCACCTCCGTGTCGGGGAGGCCCTCGAGAGCGACGGCGCGACGTCCGACCGGGT
>DATBXZ010000254.1:0-9896 GCA_036513995.1 Solirubrobacterales bacterium
GGCCAGCCGGTCCGCCTGCTCCTCCCCATCCCCCACGCCGACGCCCAGCAGCACCAGCATCCCGGGCCCGATCTGCGCGACCCGTTCGCCCTCGACGTCGACCGCGGCCTGGCTGACCCGCTGGACGAGCGCCCTCAACGCCCGGTCGCGACCGCGTGAGGCCCGTGCCCGCCCTTGTCGAGGTGGTGCTTCCCATGGACCTTCACGCAGTGCTGCTTGCCCTTGACCCACTTCTTGCGGAAGCCCTTCTTGCAGTGGAGGGGCAGCGCCGGTCGTGGCGTCGGGAAGGTGCTGACCTGGATCGGTTTCGGTGGTGGCGGCTGATACCGCTTGGGCAGCTGGCCGTCGATCCCAGTGCGCGTTTCCTGCGACGCGATCACGATCGGAGTGGCTTCGGCGCGGGTCGCCGCCCCCTGCCACCACTGCCCGAAGATCTGGTAGTGACTTATAGGTGCGTATTCGACGTCGAAGGAGACGAGGTAGGTGGCGGCCCGCAGGCTCCGCATCGCGTAGTTCCCGGAAGAGTCGGTTGAGGCGCAGTCTTCGTATTCCTTGGGAGGCTGCGCTTCCGCGCAGACCCTGACGTTCGCCAGCGGGGCCCCGGTTCCGACTTCGCTGACGTGACCGAGGATCTGGGCGCCCGGAGAGAGTTTCGCGTCGATGTTCGAGGTCGTCGTCGGAGCGGTGACGTTCACGTCCGTGGCCTGCGCCCAGGTTTCCGCGTCTTCGTAGAACTCCCGCAGGTAGTTGACCCGGTTGCCGCCTTCGTATTCGACGTCGTAGGCGCCGGTGGGAAGGCCGTTGAGCTGGTATTCGCCACTGGCGTTGGTGTCGGAGCAGCGGCGGGGGATGCCCTCGTGGTCGAGCGCGCAGGCGCGGATGCCAGGAATGGGCAGTTCCGTTGCTTCGTCGGTCACGATGCCGCTGATCGAGCCGCCTTCCGCCAATTCGACGTTGAGCGCCTTGTCTTCCGCGGGGCCGAGCTCGAAGAGATCCGCTTCCGCTTCCCAGGAGTAAGCCTTGTGGTCGTAGAACTCGCTGACGTATTTCAGGTTTGCCCGGTTGGCCGAGAAATAGACGATGTAGTTCCCGCCCGGGAGGCCTTCGTATCTGTACTGGCCGGTCGGGCCGGTTTCGACGCAGCTGGTTTCGAAGGTGTAAGGCCGCGGGGTGGGGCAGACTTCGACGCCTTGGATCGGCCCGCCTCCAAGGGCGGTCACGGTGCCCGAGATCGAGCTGGCCGACGCGATCGACGGCAGCGCCAGCAGGACACCGCAGACCGCCAAGGCCAAAGAGATTTTCGACACACGCGACCGCTTCATCCGACTTCATTCCCCCTGCTCGATTGACCGGTTGCCACTGCAACCGGTGAGCAATCACGTAGTTGCGGTACCCGATTCGAGCTCCTCGACCAGCGAGGAGGCGTCGTAGGCGCCGAAGTGGCGGGCGCCGTTGACGAAGAAGCTGGGGGTGCCGGTGGCGCCGCTCAGCTCGGCCGACTCGATGTCGCGCTCGATGCGGGGGCGGTGGGTGCCGGAGTCGAGCTCGGTGGCCATGCGATCGACATCGAGGCCGAGGTCGGCACCGACTGCGAGCATCGTCTCGCGAGAGAGCTTGGGCTGGGCCTGGAAGAGGGCGTCGTGGTACTCCCAGAACTGGCCCTGGGCGGCGGCGGCCTCGCTGGCCTCGGCTGCCAGAGGAGCCAGCGGGTGGCGCTCGGGGATCGGCAGATGGCGGAAGGCGAAGACGAGGCGGTCGCCGAGACGGTCGCGCACCCGGCGCAGGACCGACTGGGCGCCGAGGCAGAAGGGGCACTGGAAGTCGCCGAACATGACCAGCTCGAGCGGCCGCCCCAGCTCGCCGCGGACGTGATCGACGCCGTCGAGCGGAGGTGAGAGCCGGTCGTCCACTGAACGCGATGATATGTGGTCGTGCACAACGTCGAGTCGATCCTGATCCTGCTGCTGGCGGCGGCGCTGCTGGTCCGGGTCGCGGAGTTCGGCAACATCCCGGCGCCGATCGTGCTGGTGCTGGGCGGGCTCGCGATCGCGCTGACCCCGGGCCTGCCGGAAGTCGAACTCGACCCCGACGTCGTCTTCCTCGTCTTCCTGCCGCCGCTGGTCTACGCGGCCGGCTGGCGCACCTCGCCGCTGGAGCTGCGAGCGCTGATGCGGCCGCTGGCGCTGCTCTCGGTCGGCCTCGTCTTCCTCACTGCGGCTGCCGTCGCCGTCGTCGCCCACGCGCTCGTACCCGAACTGGGCTGGGCCGAGGCGGCGGTCCTCGGCGCCGTGCTCGCCCCCACCGACGCCGTCTCCGCGACCTCGATCTTCCGCCGCCTCGGCGCCCCCGAGCGGGTGCGCCTGCTGGTCGAAGGCGAGTCGATGATCAACGATGGCACCGCCCTCGTCCTCTATCGGATCGCGATCGGCGTCGCCACCGGCAGCGCCTTCAGCTTCGGCGGCGCCGTGCTCGAGTTCATCGGCATCTCCGCCGGGGGAATCGCCGTCGGGCTGGCGGTCGGCGCCTTCTCCAACCTCGTCGTCCGCCGCCAGACCGACGGCGGGCTCTCGATCTTCCTCTCCGTCCTCACCGCCTACGGCGCCTACGTCGGCGCCGAGCAGCTCCACGTCTCCGGCGTGCTGGCGGCGGTGGTCGCCGGCGTCTACGGCGGCTACCAGTCGCCGCGCTCGCTCGACGCCGACATCCGCCTCAGCGCCGTCGCCTTCTGGGGCGTGCTCGTCTTCGGCCTCGAGATCACCCTCTTCGTGCTGCTCGGGCTGCAGCTGCCGGGAGTGGTTGACACCCTCAACCAGACCCCCTCCGGCGTCAGCGACCTGCTGGCGCCGGTGGCGGCGATCGCGGCGGTCTCGATCTCCGTCCGCCTCGCCTTCGTCTTCGCGATGGGCTCCGACGCCGGCGAGAGCGCCGGCCAGCGCTTCGCCGTCGGCTGGAGCGGCATGCGCGGCGCCGTCTCCCTCGCCGCCGCGCTCGCCGTGCCGCTCAGCGTCGACGCCCGCCCGCAGATCATCTTCCTCAGCTTCGCCCTGATCCTCGTCACCCTGGTCGGCCAGGGTCTCTCGCTGCCCTTCATCGTCCGCGCCCTGAGGCTGGAAGAGCCGCGGCGCTGGAGCGACGAGGAGGCGGTGGCGCGAATGGAGGCGGCGCAATCGGCGCTGGACCGGCTCGATCAGATCGAGGACGAGGAGCGGGCCTCCGAGCACCAGCTCAAGCGCCTGCGCGACCTCTACCGCGGGCGCTTCCGGATGTGCCAGGCCGTGCTCGGCGGCGAGGACCCCGAGACCGCGGCGCGCGAGCAGCGCCTCGCCGACTACGGCGAGCTGCGCCGGGAGCTGATCGGAATCGAGCGCGAGGAACTGCTCAACCTGCGCGGCGCCGGCCGCCTCCGCAACGCGACGATGCGCCAGATCGAGCGCGACCTCGACCTCGAGGAGGCGCGGATCCGCTCCTAGCCGCCGTCAGGCCGGGCGAGGAACTCGCGGGCGCGCTCGGCGACCAGGTGCGGGCGCTCGTCGACGATGAAGTGGCCGCAGCCGGGAACGAGCTCCAGCCGCATGTCCTCGGCGTGGCGCTCATAGCCGGCGAGGATCTCGTAGCTGAGCGCCCTGTCGTCCTTGCCGAAGAGCATCCGCGTCGGCACCGTCAGCCGCTGGTGCGCGTAGCGGCCGCGGAGGATCGCCGGCGCCTCGCGCAGGTTGAAGACCCGGTACATCTGCACCGCCGCCCGTGCCCGCGCCGGCTCGGTGAATTTGTCGGTGAAGGCGGCGAGCGTCTGCCGGTCCCAGGCCTCGCGCACGGTCGAGCCGCCGACCAGCACTTTCGGAACGAACTTGCCGCTGTGGTGCAGCCGGTAGCCGAAGCCCGGCGAAAGAACCGCCAGCTGGTACCAGAGGCGCCAGAGGTGAGGGGCCATCGCCCGCCCGCTCGTCCAGGGCGGCAGGACGTTGAGGACGAAGAAGCGCTCGAAGCGCTGCGGCGCGCGCAGGCAGAGGAGGAAGCCGATCCAGCCGCCCCAGTCGTGGCCGACCAGCTTCACCCGCTCGAGCCCGAGCTCGTCGAGCACGGCCAGCACGTCGGTCGCCAGGTTCTCCTTCTCGTAGCCGTCGCGCGGCGCGTCGGACCAGCCGAAGCCGCGCAAGTCGAGGGCCAGGACGCGATGGCCGGCGGCGGCAAGAGCCGGCATCAGGCTCCGCCACAGGTACCAGTGCTGCGGCCAACCGTGCAGGCAGAGCACGACATCGTTGCCCGAGCCCGCTTCGGCGACGTGGAAGTCGAGGCCGCGCGCCCGCACCGTGCGGTGGCTGACGCCGTCGACGTGAGGCGGCTCGGTCACCGCCACAGGCTATGGGTCCGCGAAAAGGTCGGCGCTAGCGCAGCGCGGTCGCCGCGGTCTGGCGAAACTCGGCGAGCATCTCGCCCATCGTCTCGACGTTGCAGGCGACCATTTCCGGCCACTGCTTCTCGGGGTGATCCTGCAGCGTCTTCAGCCCGTTGCCGCTGATCACGGCGACGACCGTCTCGTCGGCGCCGACCCTGCCCTCGGCGGCGAGCCTCGCGGTGGCGGCGATCGTGGTGCCGCCGGCCGGCTCGGTCAGCAGGCCCTCGGTCGCGCCCAGGAGGTCGATCGCACCGAAGATCTCCTCGTCGGATGCGGTTGCCGCCGAGCCGTTGCGGCTGCGCACCGCGTCGACCACCAGGGCACCGTCGCCGGGAGCGCCGATCGCCAGCGAGTGAGCGGCGGTGTCGGGAGTCTGCGGCTCGATCTCGCCGCCCTCGAGGATCGCCGTCGCGATCGGCCCGCAGCCGCCGGCCTGGGCGATGTTGATCCTGGTCGCGGCGGTCTCCGCCAGCCCGACCGTCTCCAGCTCGTTCAGCCCCTTGTGCACGCGCGAGGACAGCGTCCCCCCCGCGGCCGGGATCACGAAATGGTCCGGGGCGGTCCAGCCGAGCTGCTCGACGACCTCGAAGGCCATCGTCTTCGCCCCCTCGGCGTAGAACGGGCGCAGGGTGATGTTGGCGAACTCGATCCCGCTCGCCAGCGAGAGCTCGCGGCAGGCGCGGTTGGCCTGGTCGTAGTTGCCGTCGAGCTGGCAGACCTGGGCGCCGAGCGCCCGGCAGGCCTTCGCCTTGCCCTTCTCCATGTTGCCCGGGTAGAAGATGTAGGCGGTGGCGCCGGCCTTGGCGGCCAGGGCGGCGACGGCGGTGCCGACGTTGCCGGTCGAGACGCAGCCGACCTCGTCCTTACCCAGCTCGAGCAGCCGCGCGATCGCCATGCTGACGACCCGGTCCTTGTAGGAGAGCGTCGGCCGGTTGGTCGAGTCGTCCTTCAGGTAGAGGTTCTTGAGGCCGATCTCGGCACCGAGCCGGTCGGCCCGGATCAGCGGCGTCTGGCCGGCGAACTGACCGACCTTCGCCTGGGCGCGCCGCGAGTGGATCGGCAGCAGCTCCTCGAAGCGCCAAATGTTGTTCGGGCGCTCGGCGAGGTCGCGGGCGGCGATCAGCTCGGTGGCCCGCTCGTAGTCGTAGTCGATGTCGAGACCCTCGCCGCAGGCCGGGCACTTGAAGGCGGTGTCGAGCAGGGGCGTGCGGTAGCCGCAGTCGCGGCAGACCAGTTCGGTCGCGCAGGAACTGGTTTGTGGACCGCCGGGCCCTCCCAGATGCGCGTCGCTCATGACTCCTCCTTCACCGCTCGTCCGTTGTTCGCACGGGTATAACACATGCGCAGCCAGCGCTCAATGCTTCCTGCGTAAATATTCTGATAATCGCGCGCCATTCCGGACTGCAAGGTAGCGAACCCCACCGCTGCACCGGTGCAAAGAAGCGTTCTGTCTGTAGAGTTCCTGTCTTCAGCACCGAAGAATCGCAATCGATGACTCCACAGGAGCGCTTTGCCGCAAATCTTCGCCGGGCCCGCACCGAAGTGGGTATCTCCCAAGAAGAGCTTGGCAGCCGCTGCGAGCTACACAGGACCGAGATCTCGCTGCTCGAGCGGGCCGGCCGCGAGCCGCGACTGGGAACCATCGTCAAGCTCGCCGGCGCCCTGGAGACGACGCCGGGCGAGCTTTGCGCCGGCGTCGCCTGGCTGCCGTCGAAGCACCGCTTCGACGTCAAGCCGCCGGCTCGTCCCGGCGGCTGAACCCGCCGGGTCCTACCCGGTCGCCGCCTGAGCCTCGGCCGGGACCGCCCCCAGCGCCGCCTCGGGCCAGCGGACGGGCAGGTCGCCACCCTCCCCCACACCCGACCCGAGCAGCAGCTCCTCGGCCGTATGCGGCGCGAACGGGGCCAGCGTCCGGGCCAGCAGCACCAGAGCGGCGACCTGGGCCTCGGCATCGGCCCGGTCGAGCTGGCCACGACGCTTGACGACCCGCTTCTCGAAGTCCTGGATCCGCTCGAAGAGACGGGTGATGTCGCGCACCGCCTTGTGCATCTGCAGCTGCTCGACGTCGTCGGTGATCCGGGCCAGGCCGTTCTCGCACCATTTGCCCAGGCGGTCGCGCATGAACGCGGTGTCGGCGGCGGCCTCCTCGTCATGGGGAGCATCCTCCAGGGCCGCGAAGCGGTCGTGCGAGTAGGTCCAGAGGTTGCGCAGGAAGCGGTTGGCGAAGCGTAGGGCCCCGTCGCTCCAGTTGAGCGTCTTCGCCGGGCCCGCCGCGTAGAGGATCGCCAGCCGCACCGTGTCGGCCCCGTAGCGCTCGACCAACTCGTCGGGATTGACGACGTTGCCGAGGTGCTTGCTCATCTTGCGGCCGTCGGCGATCACCATCTCGTGGAAGAGACAGCCCTCGAACGGCTCCCCCGCCTCCATGTAGGCGAACTCGCCGTGGTCGCGGAGCGCCTTGGTGACGATCCGCTGGTCGAAGACGAAGTTGCCGGAGTCGCCACCGGCGACGAGGCGCTCGGACGGCAGCCACTCGCGCAGGTCCCGGTGCTCGAACATCAGCTCGGCCCGGTCCTCGGGCGGGACCGCGGCCGGGACCCAGAGCCAGAGCGCGTCGAAGTGGCAGTCGAGGGTGTCGGTCTCACGCTTGGCGGGGGCGCCGCACCCGGGGCAGGCGACGTCGACGAAGTCGGAGCGCTCGGCCAGCGGGTTGCCCTCGCCGGTCGGCCTGATGTCCCGTGGCAGCACCACCGGCAGGTCGGCCTCCGGGACCGGCACGGCGCCGCAGGCCTCGCAGTGGATCACCGGGATCGGCGTGCCCCAGGAGCGCTGGCGCGAGATCGAGAAATCGTTGGCGCGGTAGCGCTTGGCCTCGCGCTCGCCCGGGACCGGCGCCCGGGCCTCCCCCTCGGCCTGCTCGCTATCCTCGCCATCGGCACTCGGCTCCGGAGTGGGCACGCGCTCGACGCGGGCGGCGATCTCGGCGTCGGCCTCGTCGACGGCAGGGATGCCGAAGGCGGCGGTCGGCCCGTAGCGGGCGTCGACCAGTGGCGAGACGAGCACCGGCAGCTCCTCCCCACTAGGTCCGACGATCGTGGCGCCGGTGTCGACGATCGGGACCGAGCGGGCGTCTCGGGCGCTGCGCTCCCAACCGCCGGAGCGCATCTGCTCGAGCTCGTCGCGCACGGCGGGGTCTTGGACCCAGGCCTCGACCTCGGGGTGGCGCGGCGAGAGCAGGACGAAGCGCGCCTGCGAGAGCGCCCCGCGGTGGGGGCTGAAGACGGTCAGCGAGTTGCCCCCGGTGGCCTCGAGGTCGACCTCCACGCCATCGCTGCGGCCGAGGATGTAGCGCTGGGTGGAGAGCGCCAGGTCATCCCAGTTCTCCAGCTTTCCGGTGTTGCGGTCGTTCTCCTCGAGGTAGGGGGTGATCCGCAGGAACCAGGTCGGGCGGCGAATCAGCCGCACCTCGTTGTGGCAGCGCCAGCAGCGCCCGTCCTCGACCTGGATCGAGGCCAGCGTCGTCTGGCAGGTGTCGCACCAGTCGACGGTGGCGTCCTCGCGGTAGATCAGGTCCGCCTCCAGCAGCTTCAGGAACAGCCACTGCGACCAGCGGTACTGGCTCTCGTCGGAGCTGTAGAAGACGCGGTCGTAGTCGAAGGAGAAGCCGAGCCGCTTCATCTGGCCGAGCATGCGCTCGCCGCACTCCGCAACCCAGTCGGCCGGCGGCTCCTGGCGCTCGATCGCTGCCAGCTCGGCCGGCAGCCCGAAGGCGTCGAAGCCGAAGCCGAGCAGGACGGCGTCGCCGCGGGCGCGGCGGAAGCGCGCGTAGGCGTCGCCGATCGAGTAGTCGCGGACGTGGCCCATGTGCAGGTTGCCCGAGGTGAACGGGCTCGAGGGCTTGACGTAGACGCGCGCCTGCCCCGGCGCCGGCCGCGGCGCCTCGAAGTCACCGCGCCGCTCCCATGCGGCCTGACGGGCGGCCTCGATCCGGGCCGCGTCATAGCTCGGCTTCTGCTTGCCACTCATACGCTCAAGGCTAACTTAGGGGTACCGCAGCCCTGAGGCTAAGCAAACGTCCAGAGCTTGTTGCCGAGGAAGTTGAACGGCATCGCGACCGCGACCGCGATCGCCTGCGCCGCCAGCTCCCCGACCGTGTGAATGGACACCAGCGCCTCCAGCACGATCAGGTTGAGGCCGAGGGAGAGCAGGCTGACGGCGAAGAAGCGGGCTGCCTGGAAGCCGGCCGGGCCGTCGCCGGGACCGAAGGTCCAGTAGCGGTTCCAGAGGAAGTTGCTGGTCACGGCGACGCAGAAGGCGCCGATCGCCGCGATCGTG
Organism: Solirubrobacterales bacterium; assembly: GCA_036513995.1. Lineage (GTDB taxonomy): Bacteria > Actinomycetota > Thermoleophilia > Solirubrobacterales > 70-9 > VAYN01. Next base: position 8,732 of record DATBXZ010000254.1, read on the forward strand.
TGGTGGACGCCGAGGCTGCCGGCCAGGACCTCGAAGACGGCGAGGTTGATCAGGTAGCCGGAGCCGCCGACGATCCCGAACTTGAGCAGCTGCCACCAGCTGTCCGGCCGGCGCGCGGCGGCACCGACCCGGTCGGCGAATCCCCAGGCGCTCATCGCTTCGCCTGCCGCTCCTGGGCCACGGCCGGGGTAGCCGGCCTCGAGCGCGGCCCGTCGAGCAGCACGGCCTCTTCGCCGAAGCCGGTCGGCAGGTCGTGCAGGGTGTGGAACCAGACTCTCACGGGATGTTTGGAGGCGTAGGCGATGAGCGTCAGCCGGTCGGCCCGGACCCGCCCCACCTGGTGGAACGAAGGCGGCAGATTAACCGGCAGGCCGGTTGCCAGCGGCTTGCGCAGGACGGCGATTTCGCTGATCCGTTCCTCTCCACCGTACATGCGCACCGCCCCGTCGTGCAGGTAGTAGCGCACCGGGTCGGCGGCCAGCTTCCAGGTGACGATCGCCCGGCGGCCATGGCGCGGGGGGCCGAGGGCGCCGGTGACGGTGCGGAAATCGGGTCGTTGCAGGTTTGGCGTGCGGGTGACGTGAACGTCGAAGGCGAGCCAGTAGGCACAGAGGGCGACCGCCAGCAGCAGCCCGAGCCGGCGGGCGCCGGCGGCGGTGAGCCCGATCGCGACGACCGCCAGCAGCGGCAGCAGCGCCGGCAGCAGGTTGCGCTCGACCACGTAGTCCTTGCCGGCCAGCGCGGCGATGGCGGTCAGGGCCGCGAAGCCGAGGCCGAGCGCAAGGCCGAGCGCGGCGCTGCGCCGTTCCCGGCGCTCGCCTCGCAGCGCCACCAGGATCAGGGCGGCGCCGACGATGATGGCCGGCACCAGCGCGTAGCGCTCACGTGGGGCCTCGGCGATCACGTGGCCGGTTTCGCCGATCAGGAAGGAGACGCCGGTCTCCCAGAGGCGTTCGAGCAGGGGGCTGTTTTCGATCCAGCCGATGTGGGTTGGGTTGGTCTGGGAATTGGCCAGCGGCAGCAGCGCCAGGCCGGTGGCGGCGACGCCGCCGAGCGCCGGCAGCAGCGCCCGCCAGCGCCCCCGCAACGCGATCAGCAGCCAGACAGCCTCGATTCCGACCGCGAAGGCGGCGAAGTAGTGGCTGCACAGTGCCAGCGCCGAGGT
>DATBXZ010000255.1:0-6058 GCA_036513995.1 Solirubrobacterales bacterium
GCGGGCCACCCGCCGGTCGGGTTCACCCAGATCATCGTTCGACACAGTGGCGCCTTCGAAAGTCCGGTCGGAAATCTGAAGACCGTGCTGGTCGATCTCCCGGTCGGGATGAGCGTCAATCCGCAGGCGACGCCTCAGTGCGCGCTTACCTCGGAAGGGAAGTTCCCCTCGGGCGGCTGTCCAGCCGATACCCAGGTCGGCGAAAGCATCGTCACCGCCTCGGTTCTCGGCTTGTTGCCAACGACGCTGCCCGGCTTCCCCGTCTACAACATCGTTCCCAGGCCGGGCGAACCCGCTCGCTTCGGGTTCGACCTCGATCTCGGTGGTCTCGGTCTGGCCAACCTCGGCGAAGTCTTTCTCAATGCCGGAGTCAACTGGGACGGCGATTACCACGAGTACTTCACGATCCATGTGCCGGAAGTGCCGGGGAACCTGGCGAAGATCCTCAAAGACCGGCTCGTCTTCGACGGCACGACCGAAACGCAGGCGAACGACGGCCGCTTCCTGACGACGCCCAGCACTTGCGGCAACCCGGAAGGGAACACCGTCTACAGCACCTTCCTGCACGCGGACTCCTATGAAGAATCGGCGCCCGACGATGGGTACGACGTCAGCGGTCCGGCGGTTCCGCCGGCTTCCTTCGTCAACGGCTCCCAGGGCCTCGAGTCGCCGCTGCCGCGGAACCCCAAAGGCAGCGGTCCGCGCGAACGGCCCACCGGGTGCGGCAAAATCCCCTTCGCGCCGACGACCTCGGCCGACCCCGGTACGACGCAGACCGACTCGCCCGGCGGCGCCACGGTCAACGTCAAAGTCCCGTTCGACCCGAACGCCGCCGAGTACCAGTCGAACGTCAAGGACGCGGTGGTGACGCTGCCGAAGGGGATGGGGATCAACCCCTCCGCGGCCAATGGCCTCCACGTTTGCACCGACGCCGAATTCCGCCGGACCGGCACTCGAGCCGCGGTCGCCTGCCCCGCCAATTCGAAGATCGGCACGGTCGCGATCAACACCCCGGTGCTGCCCGACGGCACCCTCACCGGCCCCGTCTTCCTCGGCAACCAGGTCGGGACCGATCCCGAATCCGGCAACGTCTACCGGGTCTTCCTCGATGCGGAGTCGGCCAGCCGCGGGCTCTCCGTACGCCTGCTCGGCAACGTCAGCGCCAACAAGCAGACGGGCCAGCTGACCGCCGTCGTTCGCGAAGCGCCGGAGCTGCCCTTCGATTCCGTCCAGGTGAAGCTCAACGGCGGCCCGACGGCGACGCTGACCAGCCCGCCCACCTGCGGCCCCAACGCGACCTCGCACGCGATGACCGCCTGGTCCGGCACCCCGGACGGCGGCGCGGCCGACAAAGGCTTCACGCTCTCCAGCGCGCCGGGTGGCGGCCCCTGTGCCTCGACCCTCGCCGGGCGCCCCTTCGGCCCGAGCTTCGTCGCCAAGCCGAACAGCGAAAAAGCAGAGGCGTTCACGCCGTTCCAGCTGCACGTCAACCGCAGCGATGGGCAGCAGGAACTGAAAGGCGTCGACATCACCCTGCCCCCAGGGGCGACGGCGAAGCTCAAGGGCGTGCCGTACTGCTCGGCCGAAGAACTCGCCAAGGCGGCGGCAAGGACCGGCGCCGCCCAGAAGGCCAGCAAAGCCTGCGACGACAGCCTCGTCGGCAGCGCCACGATCGCCGCTGGCAGCGGCCCCTCGCCGCTCGAAATCACCGGCAAGGCCTATCTCGCCGGCCCCTACAAGGGGGCGCCGCTCTCGATGGCGGTCATCACGCCCGCGCTCGCCGGGCCGTACGACCTCGGCACCGTCGTCGTTCGCGTGGCCCTCTTCGTCGATTCCGAAACGGCTCAGATCCACGCGGTCTCGGATCCGATTCCGGACGTCTTCGGTGGCGTCAAGCTCGACGTTCGCTCGGTCTCCTTAAACATCGACAAGGACGAATTCACCCTCAACGGGACCAACTGCTCGAAACTGGCGACCACCGGCTCCTTGAAGGGGGGAGGGTCCGACCCAACCAACCCGGAGGCCTTCTCGTCCTTCGGCGTCTCCGACCCCACGCAGCTGACCGATTGCGACCCGCTCGGCTTCCACCCGAAGCTGAGCCTGCGCCTCTTCGGCGCCACCAAGCGAGCCAAGCACCCGCGCCTGCGCGCGATCCTCCAAGCGCATCCGGGCGACGCCAACATTGCCCGCGTCTCGGTCGCCCTGCCGCACGCGCTCTTCCTCGACCAAGCCCGCCTCGGGCAGATCTGCACCCGGCCCCAGTTCGCCGCCAACGACTGCCCGGCGAAATCGATCTACGGCAAGGCGCGGGCGATCACGCCGCTGCTCGGCCAGCCGCTGGAAGGGCCGGTCTACCTGCGCTCGTCCAACAACACGCTGCCGGACCTCGTCGCCCACCTCCAAGGCCAGGTCGACATCGACCTCGTCGGCCGCATCGACAGCTTCAAGGGCGGCGTCCGCACTACCTTCGACCGCGTCCCCGACGTGCCGGTCTCGAAGTTCACGATGACTCTGCCCGGGGGCAAGCACGGCCTTCTGGTCGCCTCGAAGAATCTCTGCAAAGGCAAGGTCAAGGCGATCGTCCAGATCAAAGGCCAGAACGGCAAAAAAGCCAACAAGCGGTCGAAGTTGAAGACGCCGTGCGGCAAGAAATCCAAGCGTAAAAAGGGCCACCACCGGCATTAGCCGGTGGGCGACCGCATGGGCTCCCTGTCCAATTTGTTGCAACTCGCACTTGATTCGCGGTCCCGGCCCGCTACTGTCTTTCTTGGGAGAAGTGACAGAGCGCTACGCAGGGGAAGCGTTTCGCTCAACGGGTTAGAGGAGGAATTGAATGGCTAGGCGCTTAATCGTTATGGCCGCAGTATTTGCTCTCGGTGCCGTATTCGCGGTGCCCTTGGCACAGGCCGACACGGGGAACATCATCGAACCGCAGCAGGAACCGCCGACGGCGGCCAACGGATGGCAGGCAGCGAGCTGCTCGGCCGATGAACCCACCCCAGGAGTTAAATGCTCGCCGGAAACTCCCGGTTCGTTGTTCAGGCAGGCCGGGGGACACCCGCCTGTCGGCTTCACCCAGTACACGATTCAGCACACCACGGTCGCCCCTGGTCTAGTTGAACCAATCGCCGAACCTCTTGAAGGCCACACGATAAAAACGCTTCGGGTCGACCTACCGCCGGGGGAGACCGTGAACCCCAACGCGACGCCCACCAAGTGCTCGTTGGCCGAATTCCTCAACGAACCGGAAGCCGAAACCTTCGTCCCGACCTGCGACGTCAGCACAAAAGTGGGGGAAGAGCAAGCAAGCCTCGTAACCAATGCTGCAAACGTCACCCTCCCACCTCCCATCGGGCTACTTCCAAACAAAGGTTCCAGGATCCCGCTGGTTCCTGGCTTGACTCAAGTCCCGGTCTACAACCTTCAGCCCAAACCTGGCGAACCGGCCCTGTTCGGGTTCGTCATCGCCGGTAAAGAGCCGGTCTTCCTCGAAACGGAAGTCGCCTGGGAAAGCGACTTCCATGAGAGCTTCACGATTCAGCAACCAAACACGGCGGCGACTCCTGGGCTGAATACCCTCATCAGCCGGCTGGTCAATTTCGGTGACACGCCCGGCAATGGGACCTACATCACGAAGCCGACCACCTGCTTCGATCCGAGTGAAGCTGCCAATGCTCACCTCTATTCCACCTGGTTCCGGGCCGAGTCCTACGAAAAACCGGACGCCAGCTTCCCGAAGGGATCGACCCCGGTCGAGAACAAGATCATTGACTCCAGCGGACAGTTCTTTGGCCAGAAAGGGTGCGACGAAGTTCCCTTCGATCCGGAATTGAACGTCGATCCGGGCACTTCGCAGGTGGACTCGCCCGCGCCGGCGACCGTAACCACCACGCTCAAATACCTGACCGGCACCGAAAGCCCGATCGAGGAGTCGCACCTGCGCAAGGCGGTTGTGACGCTGCCCGAAGGGATGGGAATCAACCCGTCCGGATCGAACGGGCTGGCCGCCTGTACCGACCAGCAGTTCAAGAAGGGGCAGCGGACCTACAGCAACGAATGCCCAGCGAACTCGATCGTCGGCAGCGCCGAAATCGACTCGCCGCCGCTCTCCGAACCGCTGCGCGGCAGCATCTACGTCGGCGAACAGAAGAGCATGGACCCGGCCTCCGGGGAAGAGTTCAGGATCCTGGTCGAAGCGAAGAGCGAAAAACTGGGAGTCGACCTTCGCCTTGTCGGCAAGGTGGCTGCCAACCCGAGCACCGGGCAGCTGACGGCGACCATCAACGAACAGGAGATCGGTGAACTCGCCGGCAAACTGCCGGAAGGCCTGCCGCAGGTGCCGTTCAGAGCGGTGCGGCTGAGGTTCGACGGATCGAGGTCGGTCCTGACCAGCCCGCCGACCTGCTCCGCCGCCGAAACCACGGGTCAGATGGAACCGTGGGCGAGGCCAGGTGAACAGGTGGCAGTCAGCAGCAAATTCACGCTGTCGAGTGTCCCCGGGGGCGGAACCTGCCCGACGACGCTGGCCGAGCGCAAGTTCGCCCCGAGCTACACGGCGAAATCAGACAGCGCCAAAGCCGGTGCCTACAGCCCATTCCGGGTTCACATCGGTCGTCCCGACGGGCAGCAGGAGCTGAAGGTCGTCAACGTCACCCTGCCGAAGGGACTGACCGGCAACCTCAGCGGCATTCCCTACTGCTCCGACGCGGCTCTGGCCGCCGCGGCCGCAAGTACGGGCAAGGCCGAGCAGGCAAGCCCGAGTTGTTCGACGGCAAGCCGGATCGGCGGTACCTCGACCGAGTCCGGAACGGGGGTCAACCCGGTCAAGCTGGCCGGCAACGCGTATCTGGCCGGTCCCTACAAGGGCGCCCCGCTCTCGCTGGCGATAATTACGCCGGCGGTATCGGGCCCCTTCGACCTCGGCACCGTCGTGGTCAGGGTCGCGCTGAACGTGAATCCGGAAACCGCTCAGGTCAACGCGGTATCCGATGCGATCCCAGATGTGTTCGGAGGTGTGAAGCTGGACATCCGCTCGATCGACGTCAACGTCGACCGAGCCAAGTTCATGCTCAACCCGACGAATTGCGCTGCCGGCGCAATTAGCGGCACGATCAACGGTGGTGGCGCCAACCCGGCCAGCTCGTCGGCTTGGAGCACCTACGCCGTCAGCGTTCCGTACCAGGCGACCGAATGCAAGAAGCTGGCCTTCAAGCCGAAGCTGTTCACGCGCTTGTACGGCCCGACTAAGCGGGCCAAGAACCCGCGCATCCGGGCGATCCTGGAAGCACGGCAAGGCGATGCCAACCTCACCCGGGCGGCGCTGACTCTGCCGCACTCGCTGTTCCTCGACCAGAGCCACATCAAGACGGTGTGCACGAGGGTGCAGCTGGCGGCCAAGGCTTGTCCGCAGGCCTCGGTCTACGGACATGCGGAAGCGAAATCGCCTCTGCTCGACGGCAAGCTGAAGGGGCCGGTCTACCTGGTCTCCTCCAACAACACGCTGCCGAACCTGGTTGCCGACCTCAGGGGTCAGGTGAACATCCAGCTACGCGGCATCATCAGCTCCAAGCGGGGCGGTCTCAAGACCGTCTTCCCGATGGTGCCCGACGTCCCCGTGAAGAAGTTCATCCTCAACATGCAGGGCGGCAAGAAGAGCCTCCTCGTCAACTCGACCAACACCTGCAAGAGCAAGCAGACGGCGGTGTTGAACCTCGGGGGCCAGAACGGCAAGAAGGTCAAGAACAACAAGTACAAGCTGAACATCAGCTCGTGCAAGAAGTCGAAGAAGAAGTAGAGCCGCACCTGGCTCGATAGCACCGTCGCCAGCGCCGGCGCGGATGGCCGAATAGCCTCCGCGCCGGTGCGCCCGACGATCTCCGTCCTCATCGTCGCCTGGAACAGCCGCGAGGAGCTGGCCAGGACCCTGCCGGCCCTGTTGCCGGAGCTGGGCGAGGGCGACGAGCTGATCGTCGTCGACAACGACTCGCCCGGCGACGACGCGGCGGTGGTCGAGGAGCTCGCCCCGCGGGCGAAGCTCGTCCGCATGGGCCGCAACCGC
>DATBXZ010000256.1:0-2216 GCA_036513995.1 Solirubrobacterales bacterium
CGGCGGCAGTCTGCCGCGAGCTGACCAAGATGCACGAGGAGATCTCGCGCGGCTCGCTGGCCGAACTTGCGCGCCGCTTCCGCGGCGAGGTCAAAGGCGAGATCGTCCTCGTGATCGCCCCGGCGGCCGCCGGCTCCGACGACAAAGACGTCGGCTTCGCGGTCGACGCCCTGCGCCACCTGGTCCAGTCGGGCGCCCGCCCGCGCGCCGCCGCCAGCGTCGTCGCCGCCCTCACCGGCACCCGCGCCAACGACCTCTACAAAGCGTTGACCGGGCGCGAGGCGCGGCGCTAGCGCGCCGTCCCCCTAACGTGGGCACCGGACTTGGAATATGAGCAGCTACTACGTCACCACGCCGATCTACTACGTCAATGCCGAGCCGCACCTCGGGCACGCCTACTCGACGATGGCGGCGGACGTGCTGGCGCGGCACATGCGCCAGCGCGGCGAGGACGTCTTTTTCCTCACCGGCACCGACGAGCACGGCGAGCCGATCGAGACCGCGGCCGAGCGCGAGGGGATCTCGCCACAGGAGCTGGCCGATCGCAACGCCGCCAAGTTCGAGGCGCTGATGCCGATCATCGACGTCAGCAACAACTTCTTCATCCGCACCTCGGACCCTCGGCACGAAGCGAAGGTGGCGGAGATCATCCAGCGGGTCTACGACAACGGCTGGGTCGACAAGGGCGTCTACGAAGGCTGGTACTGCCCGCGCTGCGCCGACTTCAAAACCGAGCGCGAGCTCGGCCCCGGCAACACCTGCCCGATCCACGAGATCCCGCTGGACAAGGTCCGCGAGGAGAACTGGTTCTTCCGCCTCTCCGCCTTCCAGGAGCGCCTCGAAGCGCTGTATGAGGAGCGGCCGGACTTCGTCGTCCCCGACTTCCGCCGCAACGAGGCGGTCGCCTTCATCAAGGGCGGGCTCGAAGACGTCTCGCTCTCGCGGCCGACCCTGAAGTGGGGGCTGCCGCTGCCCTGGGACCCCGAGCAGCGCATGTACGTCTGGTTCGACGCTCTCCTCAACTACGTCACGGCACTGACCTTCGCCCGCGAGGGGGAGGACCTGAGCGAGCGCTTCTGGCCGGCCAGCCTGCACCTGATGGCGAAGGACATCCTCAAGTTCCATGCGGTGATCTGGCCGGCGCTGTGCATGGCGGCGGGACTCGAGCCGCCGCGGCGGATGGCGATCCACGGCTTCCTCCTGATGGGCGAGAAAAAGATGTCGAAGAGCCTGGGCAACGTGCTCGACCCGTTCGAGGTGATCGAGCGCTTCGGCGCCGACGCGCTGCGCTTCTACCTCTTCCGCGAGGTCAGCTTCGGCCAGGACGGCTCGATCTCGACCGCCGGCTTCGAGGGACGCTACGAGACCGAGCTGGCCAACGACTACGGCAACCTCGCCAGCCGGGTGCTGGCGATGGTCGAGCGCTACCGCGACGGCACCGTCCCGCTCGCCGCGGTCGACGCGGTGCTGGCCGAGGACTTCGAGGGCGTCGTGCCCCGCTTCAGCGAGCTGCTCGACCGCGCCGAGCTGACCCAGGCGCTGGAGGAGGCCTGGAAGCTGGTCCGCCGCCTCAACCGCTTCGTCGAGGAGACGCAGCCGTGGGTGCTGGCCAAGGACGAGGCCGACCCCGAGCGGCTCGACGAAGTCCTCTACAACCTGGTCGAGGGCCTGCGGGTGGCGACGCTGCTGCTGGTCCCCTACCTGCCGCACAGCGCTGAGACGCTGCTGACGGCGCTGAGCGAAGAGGACCGCGAGCTGGCCGAGCTGGGCTCGCGCCCCGGCGGCCAGAGCGTCGAGCGGATCCCGGCGCTGTTCCCGAAGATCGAGGCCTAGGCGAGGCAGTCCGGGCCGAGCTGGTCCGGCTGGGTGAGGCCGCAGAGGGCCATCGTCAGGTCGAGCTCGGCCAGGGTCATCTTCAGCACCGCTTCGACGCCGGCCTGGCCGCCGAGCGCCAGGCCCCAGACGTAGGGGCGGCCGAGGCAGACCGCGTCGGCGCCGAGGGCGAGTGCCTTCAGCACGTCGGTGCCGGTGCGGACGCCGCTGTCGAAGAGGATCGCCAGCTCCTCGCCGACCGCCGCGGCGATCGGCGCCAACGCGTCGAGCGCGGCGATGGCGCCGTCGACCTGGCGGCCGCCGTGGTTGGACACCACGATCCCGTCGACGCCGGCGTCCGCCGCCCTTCGGGCATCGGCCGCGGTGAGGATGCCCTTCAGGAC
>DATBXZ010000257.1:0-2716 GCA_036513995.1 Solirubrobacterales bacterium
GGCGCCGTTCGGCCCGATGATCGCCACCAGCTCCCCCGGATCGGCCGCGAGGTCAACCCCTCTCAGCGCCTCCCTGTCGCCATACCTCTTGACCAGCCCCCGTGCCCGCACCGGCGAAACGCTACTTGCCCTTCCCTAAACTCGCCTCCGATGCCTTTCCCGAGCACCCGCCTTCGCCGCCTGCGGCGCACCGACACCCTGCGCGGCCTCGTCCGCGAGACGGAGCTCTCGCCGGCGCACCTGATCCAGCCCGCCTTCGTCGTCGCCGGCGAGGGGATCCGCGAGGAGGTCGAGTCGATGCCGGGCATCGAGCGCTTCTCGATCTCCGGCCTGGTCGAGGAGGCGGGAGAGATCGCCGCCGCCGGCGTCGCCGCGGTCCTGCTCTTCGGCGTGCCGGCCGACAAGGACGAGTCCGGCTCCGGCGCTTACGACGACGAGGGCATCGTGCAGATGGCGGTCCGCGCCCTCAAGGAGGCCCATCCCGACCTGGCGGTGATCACCGACGTCTGTCTCTGCGAGTACACCTCCCACGGCCACTGCGGCTTCCTCCGCGAGGGCGAGGTCGACAACGACATCACCGTCGAGCTGCTCGCCAAAGTCGCGATCTCCCACGCCGAGGCCGGTGCCGACGCGGTCGCCCCGAGCGACATGATGGATGGCCGGGTCGGCACGATCCGCTTCCAGCTCGACGAGGAGGGCCACTCCGGCGTGCCGATTGTCGCCTACAGCGCCAAGTACGCCTCCGCCTTCTACGGCCCCTTCCGCGACGCGGCCGGCTCGAGCCCCGACTTCGGCGACCGCCGCGGCTACCAGATGGACCCCGCCAACGCGGACGAAGCAGTGCGCGAGGCGCTGCTCGACCTCGACGAGGGCGCCGACATGCTGATGGTCAAGCCCGCCCTCCCTTATCTGGACGTGGTGCGGCGGGTGAAGGACGAGACCCGCGCCCCGGTCGCCGCCTACCACGTCTCCGGCGAGTACTCGATGCTGAAGGCCGCCGCCGCCAACGGCTGGATCGACGAGCGCCAGGCAGTGCTCGAGACCCTGACCTCGATCCGCCGGGCTGGGGCCGACGCGATCGTCACCTACTACGCGAAGGAGGCCGCTCCGTGGCTTCGGTGAAGACCCCCCAGTCGAAGGCGCGCTCGCGCAAGGACGGCTCGGCGATCCCGCTCGACGAGATCGACAAGCGGCTGATGAACCTGCTGCAGTCGAGCTTCCCGATCGACCCCGAGCCGTTCGCCCTGATCGCCTCCGAGGCGGAGCTGGAGCTGGACGACGTCCTGGCCCGCACCCGGCGCCTGCTCGACGGCCGCATCATCCGCGAGATCACCCCGATCTTCGACACCCGCGCGCTCGGCTACGAGTCGATGCTGGTCGCGGCCAAAGTCGACGGCGACCATCCCCAGCGCGCCGCCCAGATCGTCAACTCCCACCCCGGGGTCTCCCACAACTACCTGCGCACCCACGACTTCAACCTCTGGTTCACGATCGCCACCCCGCCCGACTCCGAGCTCGGCCTGCAGGGCACGCTCGCGGCGCTGATGCGCGAGACCGGGGCCGAGTCGATGCGGGAGCTGCCGACCCTGACCCTGTTCAAGATCAACATGAACCTGGAGATGGAAAAGGGCACCGACGCGCTGGCCGCCGCCGCGGTTGAGGCGGCACCGCCGCGCGAGCTCGACGCTCAGCCCTACGACGCCGACGACATCGCCCTGATCAAGGCTCTGCAGGGGCCGATGGCGGCGGTCGAGCGCCCCTACGACGAAGCGGCTGCCGAGCTCGGCATCGACACCGAGGTCCTGCTCGAGCGCCTGCGCTCGCTGGTCGACCGCAAGATCCTGCGCCGGGTCGCGGCGATCCTCTACCACCGCCGCGCCGGCTTCTCGGCCAACGGCATGGGCGTCTGGAAGGTGCCGGAGCAGGAGGTCATGGAGGTGGGCGCCCGCATGGCCTCCTTCCGCGGCGTCTCCCACTGCTACCAGCGGCCGACCTACGAGGACTGGCCCTACAGCGTCTTCACGATGGCCCACGGCCGCTCCAAGGAGGAGTGCGACGCGGTGCTCGACTCGATCGCCGAGGACTGCGGGATCGGCCCCGAGGGTCGCGCCACCCTCTACTCCTCGACCGAGTACAAGAAGATCCGCCTGCACTACTTCACCGATGACTATGCCGCTTGGGAGGCCGAGCATTCCTAGCGGTCGCCCCGCTGGTCCCGAGGGGCTGTACGAGCGGGCGCTGCGGGTCCTGCCCGGCGGCGTCAACTCTCCGGTGCGGGCGCTGCGGCAGATCGGCCGCGAGCCGATCTTTATCGACCGCGGCGAGGGCTGCGAGCTGGTCGACGTCGAGGGCAACCGCTACCTCGACTGGGTCGGGTCCTGGGGGCCGCTGATCCTCGGCCACGCCGAGCCGTCGGTGATCACGGCGGTGATCACGGCGGCGCAGCGGGGCACCAGCTATGGCGCCGCCACCGCGGCCGAGGTCGAGCTGGCCGAGGAGGTCGTCGCCCGCGTCCCCTCGGCGGAGATGGTGCGGATGACCAGCTCCGGCACCGAGGCGGCGATGAGCGCCGTTCGCCTCGCCCGCGCCGTCAGCGGCCGCGAGGTCGTGGTCAAGTTCGCCGGCGCCTATCACGGCCACTCCGACGGCCTGCTCGCCGACGCCGGCTCCGGCCTCGCCACTCTGGGCGTGCCGGGCAGCCCCGGCGTCACCGCGG
>DATBXZ010000258.1:0-13931 GCA_036513995.1 Solirubrobacterales bacterium
GCTTGCGTCGAGCGCTTGGAGCGCGCCGACCTCTACGTCAGCGGCGCCGCTCACGGAGTGGACACCGTGGCGGCGCTGGCGGCGCTGGACTTCTTCCCCGCCGCCGATCATCGCGTCTACGTACCGGCTGCCTGGCACAACGAGGCGGGCGTTTCGCAGCTGCGCCAGCGTGGCGCGGAGGTCGTCCAGGTGGCGCCGGGTGCCTCGCGCGCCGAGAGCTATATGGCGCGCAATGACCGCATGGTTGCCGATTGCGCGATGCTCGTCGCCTTTCCTTATTCGGAGCGCGAGGAGCTGCGCAGCGGCACCTGGGCGACGGTGCGACGGGCGCGCAGGGCGCGCCGTCGCGTGTTGGTCGAACCTTTGCGTCCGACTGTTCCGCCGATGTCGGAGGGCGCCTCGGCGCCCTCCTCGGTCGTCCACTGCAAGCGCGAGTCCTATGACGTCTACATCGGCCGTGGCGACGACCCGCGCAGCGGCGAGCCGGGGCGCTGGGGCAATCCGTTTCGGATCGGCCGCGACGGTAGCCGATCCGAGGTGATCGCCAAGTACCGCCGCTGGCTGTGGGCTGAGATCCAGGCTGGGCGTGTCGATCTGGCCGAGCTTGCCGCCCTGCACGGTAAAACGCTCGGTTGCTGGTGCGCTCCCGAGGCCTGTCACGGCGAAGTCCTGGTCGAGGCCGCGATGTGGGTGCTTATCGAGCAGGCGCGCCGCCTTGCCGGCCGGGTGGCCGAGATGACCGGTCGCGCTTAGGTCCGTCGCGGCGCCCCGGCCACCCGGCCGGTCGGGGCGTCTGCGTGGGCGCCGTCGCTTACTGCCCGCGACTCGGGACCGTGGCGACTCTCGGCCGCCCCGGCACCCCCCCGCCCCGCAAGGGGGGATTTGCCTTGGGTGTGGCCGTTGCCTCGCTGGGGCTCGGCCCCGGCCCGCCGGCTGCCCCTCGAGCGGTGGGTTCCCGGTCGAGGGGTGGGGGTGCTGACCCCGGGCATCGGTTGCGCATCAGTGGGGAGAACCCCGTGCCCCCGGCGAGCATTCGATTTCGCTTGGGACTTTGCGCCCGGGCACTCGGGTGCGTATCAAGGGGGATACCCCCATTCCCCCTTTTAGGACTTCGTGGTCTCGCGGACTCCCGCCGTGGCCGCGGACTCGGATTTTCGCACGCATGCGTGCGGTTCCTCGTCCATGCATCCACAGAGGAAGTTCCACTGTCAGGGGGCCGGCGATACCGGCCCCGAACCTTCGATTACGCCCGAGGAGCATGAGCGCCAGCTGCGCTCGATCGACTCCGACTTGGAGAGCCTGCTGCTGGAAGTCGATGCCGAGCAGAGCGAGCTGGAGCGACTCCTCGAGTCGGTCGAGGCCGGTGCCGATGCGGCGTCGCTGGCCGGCCTCGAAGAGGATCTGCAGGCCACGGTGGCGCTGAAGGCCTGGATCTGCTCCAAACGCGCCGAGGTGGCGGAGCGGTTGGTGGAGGGGGCGTAGCTTCACCCGCGTCTGGGCGTGCAGAGCTCCCACATTTAGCACGCAACTGCGTGCAGTGGGTCGCCCATGCACACCCAGACGCAGAATTCTTCGGATCGTCGGACTCGTCGAGTTGCGGTTGACGAGTTGCTCGTCGGTCTTCCGCTTTACCTGTTGACGCTTGCCGGGGAGGCGATGCTGGGAGCCAGCGTGCGCTGGTTCCTCATCTACCTCGGCGCCGCGATCGGAGGGGCGTGGATTCCCTTCGGGTTGAGCGCCGAGGCGCTTGCCTGGGCCGGCGCCCTCATGCCCATCGCCTTTTCCGCCGCCGCGCTGTTGCGGCCCGGACGGGGCTGGGTGTGGGGGCGCCGGCTCGGTGCTCGCCGCCTGACCGCTGAGGAGGCCGAGAAGGTCGCGGCGGCGCTGGGGTTGTTGCGTGGAGCCGACCCCGGCCTCAGGGCTCCGGTCGCCTGTTACGCGCTCGACGCTCCCTCGCTTGCGGCAGGGGTGCGCGGCCGCACTCTCATCCTTACTCCGAGGCTGGTCGAATCGCCCTTGCTCGCCGCCGTCTTGGCCCACGAGCTGGGCCATGCCAACTCGCTCGACGGTCGTCTGCGCGAGGCGCTGGAGCGCCTGGCGCTGTGGGGCGACCCGCTCGGCCCGCCGCAGGCCCCGCGCGGGCGTGAGGTGCGCTTCGAAGCGAGCGTCGATTCGCGCGGGGCGCTGCTTTGGGGCGCGCTGCGGTGGTCGCTGCGCCTGGCCGGAGGTGGCGACGGTCGAGCGCTTCTGGCTTCGTTTTGGGCGGGGTACTGGCGCCGGCGCGAGTTTGCCGCCGATGCCTACGCGGCCCGCCTCGGGCAGGGCGGCGAGCTGGCTCGCTACCTGACCGACCAGGGCCTGCTCTTCGACGTGCCTCAGCCGGGCCTGTTCTTCAGGGCGGCCGAGCACCCGCCGGTGGCCTTGCGCCTGGAGCGGCTGCGAGAGCAGGCGGAGAAGGGCTCGCAGTGAGTGCTCCCCCGGTGCACGGGTTACGTACCAGGGGGAGCACCCCGAGCCCCCTTGCACCTGGATGCGCAGGGGACGATTTTCGCACGCGAGCGTGCGGTTGATCGCCCATGCACACCCAGGAGAAGGGCAAAGGCGGTAGTCAATACCGGGAGCCGAGCGCGGCGGAGGTCGCGGTCTTGCGGCTGCTCTCCGAACAGGGGGCGATGCCGCTCGACCAGCTGGCGCGTTTCATCGAGGTCGACCTCGGCCGCGCGATGGCCGTGGTGGCCGGGCTGGAAGAGGCGGGGTGCATCAAGTACCGCCGCTATCTGGTCAAGGACTACCCGTGGTTCTGGCCGTCCTCGCGCGGCCTGCAGTTTGCCGCGACGGGCTTCAGCTCCAACGAGCCGACGGTGGCGGGCCTCGCTCACCGCCGCGGCATCCACGACGTCTGCCTGTACCTGCGCAAGCGTGCGCCGCAGGGGCGGTGGGTCTGCGAGCGGCGGGTGAGGCGGATGCGCGACGAGCGCGATCACCTGCCCGACGGGGTCTTCGAAATCGGCGGCGAGCGCCATGCGATCGAGGTCGAGCTCTCCTGCAAAAAACCGGACGAGATCCTCGAAATTCTCGCCGAGCACAGCGACCGCTACGACGCGGTCATCTACTTCTGCGGCCCGGATACCCACGGCTTCATGGAGCGCGTGCAGAAAAAAGGTAACTGGCCGAAGTTGGTCATCCGTCATCTATCGGAGGTAAGCGATGAACCTGTTTCATAGGAAGAGTCACGGTGTTGAATTGCCGGCGATGCCCGAAGGCGTGCTGCTCGGCCGCCGCCTCGCCGGCGAGGCGGTGTTGCCGATGCACGGGGCCGATCTGCTCTGGCCCCGCGCGGAGGTTCCCAAGCACGCCCTGGTGACGGGCTCGCCGGGGATGGGCAAGACCGAGACGGCGATGCGGATGGCCTACGACCTGGCGGTGCACTGCGACGCGCGGATCTTCTATCTGGACGCCAAGGGCGACCCGGAGATGGCCGCCCGCTTCGTCGCCTTGATGGAGGCCGCGGGTCGCAGCACGCGGGTCTTCCCCAACGAACGCTTCGATGCCTGGCGCGGCGGTTGGCGGGCGATCTCGAACCGGCTGCTGGAAGCGATCGAGTTCGCCAAGATCGGCCCCGCTGCCTACTACCGCGATATCGCCAAGGCGGTGCTCTACCTCGCCTGTTACCACCCCGAAGGTCCGCCGCGGAGCAGCGACGAGTTGCTCGCTCGCCTCGATTCCGAAGCGCTGGTCAAGGCTCACGGGGCGACGGCGTTGAAGAAGTGCTCGCTGACGGGCGAAAAGGTGAGCGAGGTGCGGATGCGCTACAAGGCGTTCTTCGACCAGATCGGCCTTGGCGTCGACGGCGATTGGTCGTGGGAGGACGCCGACGCGGCTTACTTCATGATCGATTCGATCGACATGGCCGAGCAGGCCGACGGCCTGACCTGCCTGCTCTTCTCCGACTTCGGGGACTTCTTCACCAAGCGCAAGCGCTCCAAGCGCCTCTGCGTGCTGTTCGTCGACGAGTTCGCCTCGATCGCCCGCAACACCGACATGGCGCGGGTGCTGGAGCAGGCGCGGAGTTTCGGGGTGGGGCTGGTCTTCATCCCTCAGACCTTCGCCGGGCTCGACGATCGCGCTCAGGAAAAGCGGATCCTCGGCTCGGTGGGGTTGGTGGTGATGCATGCCCATCCCGAGCCGGACGACCTCGCTGCCCTGGCGGGGTCGAGGAAAGTGCTGGAGCTTTCCCATCGTTACGAGGAAGGCGTCTACAGCGAGGTCGCGAGCGCGCAGCTGCAGGACCGCCCCAAGGTCGAGCCCGACTGGGTTCGCGAACAGAAGGTCGGCGAGGCCTTTGTGATCCATCGCGGCTGTGCTGCCAAGGCGGCGATGAACCAGGCGCCGCAGGCCGATCCGGTTGCCCTGCCCGAGAGCGAAGAGCTCGACCGGCCGCTGGCGAAGCCCGAGGACGAGGCTCCGAAGGAGCTCTCCTACCTCGACCTCGCCGGGGAGGCGGAAGAGGTCGAGGAGCAGGCTCCTAAGGAGCTTTCCTACCTCGACGACGATATGACCGAAGGGGGGTGAAGGTTCGATGTTCCGTGGGTCCGTAGCTATGCGGTTGGAGGGTTCCGAGCTCGAGAAGCGGATCGAGGCCCAGCTGCTGACGGTGGCCGAGCGCCACGCCCGCAAGCCCAAGCTGTGGGAGGTCGAACTGCTGGCTTTGATCGCCGACCAGCAGGCGATTCCCTTCGATCAGCTGGCGCGATTCCTGCGTTGCGAGGAGGCCGACGCGGCGCGGATCGCGATGTACTTGGTGCATTGCGGCTACGCCGAGTACGGGCGGCTGCTGGTCGGCGAGCCGCCGTGGGTGTGGTTGACGCACACCGGCAGCACGCGCTCGCGGACGGGGTACGAGAAGTACGGGTTGCGGGTCGGCGCGATGCCGCGGATGCGGGCGGTCAACGAGACCCGGTTGTTCCTCGCCCGCCGGGTTCCCGACGGTGAGTGGACCAGTTACCGTGCTCTGTTTCGCGAGCAGGGCTTAAACGGCTACAAGCCGAACGGTGTGGTGAGGGTACGCGGCGAGCGCCACGCGGTCGTGGTCAGGCTGCGCGCTCAGGACCCCGACCGCGAGCTCCGGCCGATTGAAGCCTTCAGGGCCGACTACGACGCCGTGGTCGTCTTTGCGGCACCCGCGGCGCGGCGGGCGTTCGAGCGCCTTGCCGCGAACCACCACTGGTCGAAGGTAGTGATACGTGACATACCGACTTCGGAGTCACGGTAGGAAATCGGGTTGAGGTGGGAACCGTCTGTGTGTGCCGGACGACCAATTTTCGCACGCAACAGCGTGCATTGGGCCGTCCATGCATACACAGACGAAGTTCCCAAACAGTTCGTCAAGCAGTGACAGCTCGGTGGGTGGGGGGTCGAGGCGACCGCACCCTCTCGGCGATCGCGATCGTGAGCTGCTGCGGTTGGTTTCGGAGCAGCGGATGATCCGCCTCGATCAGCTGGCTCGCTTTCTGGGTCGGCGGCCCTCCGAGGCCCGTCGCATCGTCGCGCGGCTGGTCCGCGACGGCTACGCCGAGCAGGAGCGGTTCCTGGTCGCCGAGCCCGAGCCCTGGGTCTGGCTGACCCGCGCCGGCGAGCGCGCCTCGGGCACGGGTTACATCCACTACGAGCCGAAGGTGGCGGTGCTGGCTCACACGGCGGCGGCCAACGAGGTTCGCCTTGCCGTGACCAAGGAGCATTCGCGGGCCAAGTGGGTCAGCGAACGGGCTCTGTGGCGCAAGGAAGGCCGTTCCGGTCGGCACCTCGCCGACGCGGTGCTCGAGCTGGCCGGCAAGCGCCACGCGATCGAGGTCGAGCTGACCCGCAAGTGGCCGAAGCGGGTGGCGGAGATCGTGGCGGAGCTCTGCGAGCGCTACGACGTCGTCGACTACTACTGCACGCCGACCACGCGGCGGATCGTGGAGCGGGCTCAGCGTGAGTACGGCTTCTCGAACCTCCGCATCCACGATCTGGCGACGGGTGCTCACTGAGCGACGCTCGGCGAGATCCGTTGCGAGCCAAGAGGGGGTCTGCCCTACCCCGGGGCAGGCCCCTTTTTTTTGAGACGTCGGCCGCCGGGGCTCGGTGTCCCTTCGTCGACCCCTTCACCGTCTAGGGAGGTAGAGATGCCAGGAGGAAAGAGAACCGACCGCATCAGCCAACGCGATCTCGAGGTGCTCGAGTTCATCGCCCGCTTCGGCGTCGTCCCGCGCAGCGCCGTGGCCGCCTGGGCGGGAACGGCGCGCACGGTGACGATCGGGCGTGAGAGCCGTCTGCGCGAGGCGGGCTTGATCGTCGTCAGCGCAGCCCAGGGCGACGGCGAGCGCCTGGCCGTCTGCACCGCCGCCGGCTTGCGTGCGTGCGGTCGGGGGGAACTTCGCACCGCTCGCGCTTCGCCCGGGGCGATTCGCCACGAATCTGCCGTCGCGCAGCTCGCCGCCATGCTCGAGCGGGAGGGGGAGAGCTTGCTCTCCGAGCGCGAGATCCTCGCCCGCGAGCGGGCCGAGGGCAAGCGTGCCTTCTCGGCGATGCTCTCCAGCGGCCGCTTCCATCGGGCCGACATGGTCCGGGTCGATGAGGGCGGCGGGCCCGGCGAGGCGATCGAGGTCGAGCTGACGACGAAGGGCGCGGCGCGGCTGGACGAGCTGCTGCGGGCCTGGCGTCGCGCGGTTGCCGAGCGCCGCCTCACCCGTGTCGTCTACCGCTGCGCGCCGCGCACCCGTCCCTTCGTCGAGAAGGCGATCGAGCGGACCCGAACCGAGGCCGCGATCGCCGTCGAGGAGTTGCGATGAGGGATACGGTCGAGGAGATCTACGTGAGGCCCAAGGACGGGGACTTCGAGGTGTTGAAGGCCGGCCATCGCCGGGGCCTCACGTTCGACAGCCAGGACCTGGCGATCGAGCACGCGAGGGAGATCGCGCCGCTGGTCCTGGTGTTGAACCGGACCGGCAAGGTGGAGAGGGAAGTGCACGCGCAAGACGATCTCAGGGCGCTCGCCGTCGAGTACTACGCGGCTCTGGCTCCCGACGATCGTGAGGAGGGCGACGGCGATTGGGCGCTCGTCGAGCGTTGGTCGCGGGGTGAGCATGCCGGTTGGTTCGTCGAGCATGGCGGCCACCGGTACGAGGGCTTCGAGGGTAGGGGTGGGGAGGACGGGCCTTACTCGACGCGCGAGGCGGCCGCGAGCTGCATGGCCATGCACCTGCGGCGGGCGATCGTCGATGCCGCCGCCCGCCGCTGAGGCTTGCTGCTCTGCTCCCGGGCTCGGTTTGCGTACCAGCGGGAGGACCCGGACCCCTTGGCTCCGCGCGCCTTCGCCATCGGTGGGACGCTTCCCGCTCCCGGCTCGTCTTGCCGGTATGAAGGGTTCGCTTTCCCGGACGCCGCATCTTCCCCAGTTGTCGGCTCCGCATAATTTGAACGGCACCGCGCACCTGGCGGCGACGGTGCTCGCCTGTCTGGTCTTCGCGGTGGCGCTGGGGATGGTTGCCTCGATCCATCTCCGCCGCCGCCATTTCTCCTGGACCTGGGGGTTGATGGCGCTGGCGCCGTTGCCGCTGCTCGTATTCGCGCTGAAGCTGGGAGCGTTGGGCCCGAGCGCCGCCGCGGTTGCCTTCGCGCTCTCCTTCGGAGCCGCGGCGGGCGTGTTGGGTTGGGGTCTCCACGTTCGCCTCGAGGACCACCGCGCCGGCGGCGACCGTGCGGCTGCCGCGGCACAGCACCGCGGATTGCTCGACGCGTTGCGTCGCCGTTACGCCGAGCGCGGCGGGCGAGGTGCGCGAGCGTTGGCGGAGGGCTTGCCGGTCGGCCGCACCAGGCGCGGCGAGCTGGCGATGGTCGGACGGGGCAGCGCCAGCTCGGGGCATCACGTGTTGATCCCCGGCGCCACCGGCGCCGGCAAGACGACTTCCCTGGCAGCGCTGCTGGTCGACTACGTGGCCCGCTCGGGCTTCGGCGCGGTGGTCCTAGAGGCGAAGACGGACCGCGTCCTGCGCGAGGCGGCGGAGGCCGCCGCCGTCTCGCGCGGCGCGGCTTTCCATCTCTTCTCCCCGACCGGGCCGAATGCCTATGACCCGCTGGCCTACGGCTCGGTCGACGAGCGCTCGGAGCGTTTGATTGCGGTGGAGAGCTGGGGCTCGGCGGACGCCGACTTCTATCGCCAGGCCGCCTCGCCGTTTTTGCGGCTGGTGTTGCGAATGCTCGATCGCAGCGGCCAGCGGGTGACGCTTGCCTCGGTGGCCAGGAACTGCGACCCGGACGAGCTGGAAAACCTGGCGCTTGCCTGTGAGGACGCGGAGGTGGCGGCCGAGGTGGCGAGCGCGAACGCCGGCATGCGCTCCGACCAGAAACGGGCGATCGCCGGTCTGCGCGCCCGGTTGCAGAATCTGGCCTCCTCGGAGTTCGCCCGCGCCTGGTTGGACCCCGAGCGCTTGGAGGTGGTGCTGTGCGATCTGCGCGAGGCGATCCGTCGCCGCGAGGTCGTCTATTTCCGTTTCGATACCGACCGCACCGGCAACGTCGGCCGGGCGATCGCGCAGATGGTCCTCCTGGACCTTGGCGCGATCGCCAGCGCGACGATGGGAGAGGGGGTCGGGACGTTCATCGCGATCGACGAGTTCGGGGCCTTGGAGGCCCCTGCCCTCGATCGCCTCTACGCCCGCGGCCGGGCGGCCGGGTTCAGCGTTGCCGTCGGTACTCAGACGCTGGCCGACCTGCGGGCTGCCGGCCCGGCGGTGCGCGAGCGCATCGGGGCCACGGTCTCGGCGATCGTCTGCCACCGGATCGGCGAGCAGGCCGACGCCGAGTGGGTGGCGCAGCTGATCGGTGCGGTGCCGACCTGGCAGAGCACGATTCGCACCGACGGTTTCGGCCGGCCGACGACCGAGGGGACCCGGACCCGCGGCTACCGCTTCGAGGTGAACCCGTCGGAGCTGCAGCGCCTGCCGGCGGGGGAAGCGTATGTCGCGCGCATGGACGAGACGAGCACCGTTCGCGCCCGCCGGGCCCGCGTCGTTCCGCCCTGGCAGCGGCTCTCGGAGCTGGCTGTGCCCCCTTGACCTCCCACGGACGCGGTTCCCAAAGCCTCGAGGCAGCCTGCTTCGAGAATCCACAGCGGCCCCGCGGGGCCGGAAGGAGATGTCCCAGATGAACTCAGTAACCCTGATCGGGACCTTGACCAAGGATCCCGAGATCAGAAACGGCAACGGCGATGCGAAGGTCTGCAGCATGCGCCTCGCGGAGAGCAACGGCCGCAAAGGCTCGGCGCTCTTCATCAATGTGTCGGCCTTCGGTCGCCAGGCCGAGACCTGCGGCAAATACCTCTCCAAAGGTCGCCAGGTCGCGGTCAGCGGGCAGCTGCGCTTCCGCGAGTGGGAGCCGGATGGCGGGGGCAAGCGCTCCGAACACACGATCGCGGCCGACCGCGTCGATTTCCTCCCGGGTGCGAAACGGGGGAATGGCGGCGACGGCGGCAACGGCGGCGGCGAACGTGCCGGCGGCGAAGCCGAAGGCGGAGGTGGCGAAGGCTACTAGCCGTTTTTCAGCCGCTTGGGAAGCCCCGTGCCCTTGGGCAGGGGCTTCCCGGCGGCTATGCTTTGCGTAGGTTCGAGTTCTGGGAGGTTTTTAGTTTGGTGCTCGGCGGATTTCCGCTAAGGGGTATCGGATCGGCCCCCGCCCGCGTCTTGGGGTCGATGAGCTGCACTGCCCAGTGCACCCGAGAGATCGAGATGGCGCCGAAGGCGGTGCCTTGATGGAGGCTGCGAGCGCGATCCGCGCCCTGCCCGAGCAGCTGCGCTCGCGCCGCTTTGCGCGCGATTGCGAGCAGTTGCGCCCGCTCGGGGAGGCTTACGTCCTGCGCCGCTTCGGTGGTTCGCTCGGGCGGGCCGACGCCGAGGACGCGGTGGCGGAGGTCTTGATCCGTTTGCATCGCCGCATGGCGGAGGGTCGCCCGCCCGACAACCTCCGCGCCGCTTTCTTCACCTCTTGCCGCAACGCCGCGATCGACCAGTTGCGAGCGCGCTCGGTGCGGCCGACGGTGGCTTTGGAGGCGGCGGCCGACGCGCCGAGCGAGGCGGCGATCCCGGCCGAGTGGGCCGAGAGTCGCGACGACGCCGTGCGCCTGCAGGAGGCGCTGGGCCGGATGCGAGGCAACTACCGCGAGGCGATTCTCCTGCGCTTTGGCCTCGGCCTGACCGTGCCGGAAATCGCCGGGCACTTGCAGATCAGCCTGCCGGCGGCGAAGAAGCTGGTGCTGCGGGCGACGGCGCAGGTGAGGAAGCGGCTGGAGTCGATCGAGGGGCGGGAGTTCTGTCCCGAGATGCGTCAGCTGGCGCAGCGCACCTTGTTCGAGAAAGAGGCTTGTGGGCTGGCCAGCGAGGCCGAGGCGAAAGTCCTTCACGCTCATTTCGAACATTGCGGTCCCTGCCGGTCGTTCCTGGCCAGCCTCCACGACGGGTTGCACGATCTTGGCAGCGGGATGTTGGTGGCCGGTGCCGCCGGCGCGCAGCTGAGCGGCAAGGTCGGGATCGCCGAGCACCTGACGCGCTGGGCGGGCGATGCGGTGCACGGTGTCCAGGCAGGGGTCGCAAAGGCGCGCTTCACGGCCTTCAGGGCGACCGGCGCTCTGCAGCCGGGCGGCGACGGCACGGCGGGAGCGATCGCCGGCACCGGCCAGAAGATCGCCGCGATCTGCACCGCCGGCGCGGCGACGACGGCGACCTGCCTGGCGACCGGGATCGTCGGACCCGGTCTGGGAGTGAGCGCGCCGCCGGTGCATCACGATCCGAAGCCGGCGCGGGTGAAGCAGGTCTCCGAGCTGGCTCCGCCGTCCCCGGAACCGGTGGTGACCGAAGCGACTCCGGAACCGGAACCGACGCCGGCTCCGGAATCCGAAGCGACGTCGCAACCGAGCTCGGAATCGAGCGCGTCCTCGCCGGCGCCGGAACCGCGGGCCGAAACTCCGGCCCAGCAGAGCAGCGCGGAATTCGGGATCGAGAGCGCTCCGGCTCCGGAACCCGCTCCCGAACCGGCGCCCGCAGCTCCCGCTCCGGCACCGGCGCCGTCGTCCAGCTCGAGCTCCTCGTCCAGCTCGAGTTCTTCGTCTGGGTCGGGCTCGAGCTCCGGTGGTGGCGGCTCGGAGTCCTTCGGCTTTCACGGTTGAGTGGGAAGCGGCGAGCTTCTCTGAAGTAAGCGGGGTATCGAAGCGGCGCGAGCCCGCGTCTGGTCGTCGAAGTGAAACGGACGATTGGACGAAAGCAAAACGACGTCTTCGTGCTCGGCGACGAGTCCCTCTTCGCCGAGCCGATCGCCTTGCGGGAGCCCGCTCCCGCCGCGGCAACGGAGGCGCGGGAGGGGAGCGGCTCCTTACCGCTTTCCGCTCCCGCTCCCCATGCCGGCCTCTCGGTCGGCGCCGCACTCGGTGCGCGCAGGTTCGCGGTTCTTTCCCTGGGAGCCGCGGCCGCAGCCACGCTCGGCCTGCTGGAGCTCTCCAGCCCGGGCTCGGCGCACACCCAGAGCGATCCGACGTCGCCGCGCTCGGCCCTGGTTGCCAAGCCAGCTCTGAGCTCCCCGGCGCCGGCCGCCCATCCGGCGCCAGCTCGTCCGCTCGATCCAAAGCCAAAGTCGAGGCCTAGGTCACGTCATCTCAACGTGCGCTTGCGGCCACGGGACATCCAACGTAGCGAGACCGAGCGCGAACCTAATCCAGAACAGGCGCCTGTCAGCTCGCCAGTGGAAGCCCCCGTGCCGCCGTCGCCAGCACCGGTGACGACCCCGGCACCGGCTCCGGCTCCACCTCCCACGGTCCCGAGCTCGCCGCCGCCCTCGGGCGGCGGCGGCTCGGGCAGTGTGGAGAGCTTCGGGTTCGAGCGCTGATGGCGGGCGATCTCTCAGTTGGCGCCGGCAGTGAGCTTTCGGCGCGGGCGCAGGGCGGCTGGCAGAGCGTGCGCCGCGCCCGCTATTCCTCGGCTGCGCCGCGCTATCTGGCGACGGTGATCCTGTTCGGCTTCTTCGCTCTCGGCGTTCGCAGTGCCTTCTTTCCGGCCAGCGCCGCAGCGCCACCGGCGCCCGTGGAGGCCGGCGCCGACGCTCCCAGCGAGGACTTCGCGCTGCAGTTCGCCCGCGCTTACCTCACCTATGACGCCGCTCATCCCGGCCAGCGCGCCGAGGCCTTGGCGCCCTTCCTTTCCAGTCAGCTCGCGTCCGGCGCCGGCTTTACGCCGAGCAGCGGCTCCCAGCAGGTTCTCTGGGCCGAGGTGGCCTCCGACCAGCCGGCGCTGGCCGGCGGCCGCGTGATCACGATCGCCGCCGAGGTCTCCAGCCAGCGCTTGCCCCTTTACCTGGCGGTCAGCGTTCGTCACGACGCCGGCCAGCCGTTGACCTTGACCGGCTACCCGTCGTTGATCGGCGCGCCGGCGGTCGCCGGCCGCAGTTCTCTGCCGGCTCGCGTCGCGGTCACCGAAGCCGGTGTCTTGACGGTGGTCGATCGCGTTCTTCGCAACTACCTCGCCGGCGCCGCCCCCAACCTCAAGGCCGACCTCACCGCCGATGCGGCGGTGACGTTGCCGACTGCGCGCCTGCACGTCCAGAGCGTCGACCAGACGCTCTGGGTCGCAGGCGCGGGTTCGGGGGCGGTGCTGGCGACGGTGACGGCGACGGACCAGCGCGGCAACACCTACACGCTCACCTACGAACTCGGGATCGCTTACCGCGAGCGGCCTTACGTCGACTTCATCGAGGTCGTCCCGACCGAGAGCTGAGTCTCAGACCACACGAGAGGGAGGAAGCAAGATGAAACGAAAGATCGTCACCGGGCTGGCAACAAGCGCCTTGATTCTCAGCGCCCTGGCGCTGGCGCCGAGTGCGCCGCCGCCGCTTGCGGCGCTCGGCGCTCCGGCCAGCGCGCAGGCAGCGGTCAGCAAGTCGCTGGCCGGCGAAGGCGGTGGCGCCGGCAACGTCTCCAGCGCCGGCTCTCGCCTCGGCAACCTGCTCAGCGGCTGGGCGGTGCCGGTGATCACGGTCCTGGCCGGTTGCCTCTTGGTCGGCGCCCTGGCCTCGCGCAACATCGGCACCAGCGTTGGCATCGTCGTCATCACCTTGCTGGGGTTGATCTTCCTGCTGGCGCCGCAGTCGGTGGAGTCCTTCGCCAAAGGCATCGCCAACACGGTTTTCTAGTGGCCCGCCTGTCGCGGTTGGAGACGTGGGTTGGCGATGGCCGTTGAATCGACTCACAAGGTGGTGCGCTCCTACCGGTTGGTCTTCCGGCGGCGCTGGAGGATCTTTCGGGTTCAGGGTTGGCGGATCCCATTGCCCAACGGCCTCGAGTTGCGCTTGATCGGCTACTGGCTGGCCTGTCTCGCCGCGATCGCGCTGCTGGGCCGGTTGCCTTTGTTGGGTGCTCCGTTCGCGGCGATGCCACCTTCGCTGCGGCTTCTGGCATTGCCGATCGCCGCAGCCTGGGGGCTCTCGCGCTGGGAGATCGACGGCCGCGCTCCGCACCGGGCGCTGGCGGGGATTGGCGCTTGGTGGCTGCGGCCGCGCGTCCTCGCCGCCGGGCGTTCCTGTCCCGCTCCGGGTTTCTCCTACGCGCCGTTGGGCCAGCTGGCGCTGGCTCCAGACCTCGCTGCCGGCGTTTATCCGCGCGGGCGGCTGGCCGGTCCAGCGCGAGTGCTCTTGCGCTATCCGGTTCGAGTCGAGCTCGAACGCGCTCCGCACACCCGCGGCCTCTCTGCCGCCGAGCGGGCCGCCGCGGCGCGGCGCTGGCGCCTTCATCCTGCCGGCGCCGTGCCCCTGCACAAGGGCAAGACCCTGGAGGTCCCGGCCGGCCGTACCGTGATCTTCGAGGCGGGCGGGGAGTGAGGTCCCCGCACTATTTCTTCTGGGCCAACTTGGTCCTG
>DATBXZ010000259.1:0-2038 GCA_036513995.1 Solirubrobacterales bacterium
CCTCGCCGGACGAGCGCCTGGTCGAGATGGTCGAGCTGCCCGACCACCCGTTCTTCGTCGCCTCTCAGTACCACCCGGAGTTCAACTCCCGGCCCAACCGCCCCGAGCCGCTCTTCCGCGAGTTCGTCGGCGCTGCCGCCACGCACGCCGGCGAGAAGCCCGCCGACGAAATCGAGCCTGATACCGCCGAGGACGCCGAGCAGAGCGACGTCGGCGCCCGTCGCTCGGCCTGACGTAGCCTGTTCGGGGTGAGTTCGCGACTCTCCGAGACCTTCGTCCGGCTCTGCGAGATCCGCAGCCCGACCGGCGAGGAGAGTGAGATCGCGGATTCCGTCGCCGCCGAACTGCGGGCGCTGGGGTTGGAGGTGAGCGAGGACGACGCCGCCGGGCCGGCGGAAGCGGGTGCCGGCAACCTGCTGGCGCGCCTGCCGGGCGCTCGCGACGAGTGGGTGATGTTCTGCGCCCACCTCGACACGGTGCCGCACCGGGGCCTGGTCGAGGTGGTCGACGACGAAGGCGTCTTCCGCAGCGGTGGCGAGACGATCCTCGGTGCCGACAACAAGGCCGCCGTCGCCGTCTTCATGGAGCTGGTCGCTCGCCACACCTCCACGCCGCCGCCGGTCGGGATCGAGCTGGTCCTGACCGTGGCCGAGGAGCAGGGGCTGCGCGGGGCGAAAGCCTTCGACGCCTCGGCGCTGCGCTCGCGGACCGGCTTCGTCCTCGACCATGCCGGGCCGGTGGGCGAGGTGATCGTCGCCACGCCGACCCAGCAGAAGGTCCTCGCCGACTTCATCGGGGTCGAGGCGCATGCCGGGATCCGGCCCGAGGACGGCAGCAGCGCGATCGCCGCGGCCGCGGCGGCGGTCGGGCGGATGCAGTTGGGCCGCCTCGACGAGCAGACGACCGCCAACGTCGGCCTGATCAAGGGTGGAACCTCGGGCAACGTCGTCCCCGGACACTGCTGGATCCAGGCCGAGGCGCGCAGCCGCGACGCCGCGCGGGCGGCCGAGGTCGCGGGACAGATCTCCGACGCCTGTGCCTGGGGGGCGAACGAGCACGGCTGCGACGTCGACGTGCGGCTGGAGGAGCTCTTCCGCGGCTACGAGGTGCCCTCGTCCTCGCCGGCACTGGGGCTGGCCGAAGCGGGCCTGCGCGGCGCCGGCCTCGAGCCGGTGCGGGCGGCGATCGGCGGCGGCAGCGACGCCAACGTCTTCCGCCTCGACGGCTTCGACGCCGTGCTGCTCGCCAACGGCACCGATGCCGTGCACACCGAAGACGAGCACGTCCCGCTCGCCAGCCTGGAGAAGATGCTCGAGGTCTGCGAGGGGATCGTCGCCGCGGTGGGAGCGGGCGAGGTCGCGGGCGCGGGCGAGGCGTGAGCGGCCGGCTCGAGCTGCGCCGCGGCACCGTCGTCTCCGCCGAGCCCCTGGTCGTCGCGGTTGGCGGCGAGCGCCGTCCGGCCTGGGCCGACGAAGTGCTGCTGGGAGAGGTGCGCGAGGGCGACGAGGTGGTCGTCAACGTCGCCGCGCTCGACCTCGGGCTCGGCTCCGGAGGGTTCGACGTCGTCCACGTCAACCTCAGCCGCGGCCTGGAGGGTGGGGGAGGCCCGGACGGCGAGCACGTGATCAAGCTCAACTACACCTCGCTCCAGCACCCGGTCGCGCCGGTCGAGGCGAGGGAGCCGGCGTCAGGGACGGGGAAGAGGTCTCCCGACGCGGCCGAGACCGGCGCCCCGACGGCGGTCTCGGTTCTGGTCCTGCCGCTGCACGGCCATCTCGCTCCGGCGGCCTGGGCGGCCGCCCAGGCCTCGCCCGGGATCCGGATCGGATACGTGCAGACCGGCGGCGGCGCCCTGCCCGGCTCGCTCTCGCGCGATGTCGCCGAGCTGCGCGAGCGCGGCCTGCTCTGCGGTCACATCACCGCGGCGCCTGCCTACGGTGGCGAGCACGAGGCGCTCAGCACGGTCGGCGCCCTCGATGCCGCCAACCGGCTCGGCTGGGACGCGGTCCTCGTCGGCCCCGGCCCCGGCATCATCGGC
>DATBXZ010000260.1:0-2521 GCA_036513995.1 Solirubrobacterales bacterium
GGTGGCCGCGCTGCACGCACTGCTCGAGCGAGGGCGACATGTTGTCGCGAAGGTAATCGAAGCCGAACTCGGAGTTGGTGCCGTAGACGATGTCGCCGGCGTACTTGGCCTGCCGCGTCGCGTGATCGTCACCCTCCTGGATCGAGGAAACGCTGACCCCGAGCATGTCGTAGATCGGTTTCATCCATTCGGCGTCGCGGCGGGCGAGGTAGTCGTTGACGGTGACGACGTGGACGCTGTCGCCCTTCAGCGAGTTGAGGAAGACCGGCAGGGTCGCGGTCAGGGTCTTGCCCTCGCCGGTGCGCATCTCGGCGATGGCGCCGTCGTGGAGGACCATGCCGCCGATCAGCTGGACGTCGTAGTGGCGTTGACCGGTGGTGCGCCGCGAGGCCTCGCGGGTCAGGGCAAAGGCCTCCGGCAGCAGGTCGTCGAGCGACTCGCCGTTGCGGGCGCGCTCGCGCAGGGAGTCGGCCTCCTCGCGGATCTCCGCATCGGAGAGCGCTTCCATCTCCGGCTCGAAGCGATTGATCGCCTCGGCGCGCTTCTGGTAGGCCTTGAACTTGCGCCCCTCCCCAGCACGTAGAGCCTTGGTTACGAGGTCCATCGCAGGCATGGATCAAGGGTAGCGGTGTGGGATGCGCAACCGTCCGTTGCCTCTTGCCCAAAACGGGTAGCGGGCGTATGGTCGAGACGAAACCACTAGGAGGCGCTCATGCGGATAGAGATTCGGGGCCGGAACGTCGAGATGACGGATGACCTGCGTGAGATGGTGAGGAAGCGATTCCAGCGCCTGGGGCGGCAGGTTTCGGCCCTGGCGACGCTCGAGGTGGTGCTCTCCGAGGAGCGCAACCCCTCGATCGCCGACAAGCACGTGGCCGAGGCGACCTTCTATCTCAAGGGCGTGACCCTGCATGCGCGGGAGGCCTCGCCGGAGATAACCCACACCGTGCGCGAACTGGCCGAGGACGTGCGGCGCCAGGTCAAGAAGCACCGCGAGCTGCGGCGCAAGCGCAGCAAGACGCGGCACTTGGTCGACCAGATGCGCGGCCGCCCGGCCGAGCTCCACCCCTAGAGAGCCACCTACAACCTGCGGGCGAAGGTGACCGCTACGACGCGGGCGGCGCCCGCGGCCCGCAGGGCCTGAGCGCAAGCGGTCACCGTCGCTCCGGTGGTGAGCACGTCGTCGACCAGCAGAACGCTGCGGGGAGCGGTGGCGGTGGCGTAGATCCGCGGCGGTCGGCCGACCCGCTCGGCCCGGGGGCGGCCGACCTGCCGGCGCCCTCCGCGCCGGGCCAGGCAGGCCTCCAACGGCACCTCTAGGCGCTCGGCCAGGGCTGCCGCCAGCTCACCGGCGGGATCGAAGCCGCGCCGGCGCAGCCGCGAGGGCGCCGGCGGCGCCGGCACGATCGCGCCACTCAACATGTGGGCCGGGGCCAGCCATTGGATCCGGTCCGCCATCAGGTCGGCGACCGGGAGCAGGTGACGGAACTTGAGCGCCGCGACGAGATTGCGGACGACGCCCTCGTGCGGGGCCGAGGACCAGGCGCGGTCGAGCCCCGGCGGGCCCTTGCCCAGCAGTGGCTCCGCTGCCGCCAGTCGCCGCCCGCAGCGGCTGCAGACGACCGCCTCGAGGCGACAGGAGCGCCCGCAGGAGGCACAGAGGGGTGGCGCGATTCCACTGGCGACGGCATGCAGGATCTCCATCCGGCGATCCTCGGCGGCGGCGGCGCACGCATTGCGCGCCAATCGTCAAAAGTCGGTCAGAGCTTCGTCGCGGAAGAGATGCTCAGGAGCGCCGGCCGACGATCGCGTCGATCAGGACCGCTCCGGCGGGGATCTCGGCCCCGGGCAGCGCGATCACCTCGCGCAGGCGACTGCCGGCGCCGATGCGGGTGCCGTCGCCGATCACGGCGGGGCCGTCAATGCGGACGTCGTCGCCGATCTCGCAGCCGGCACCGAGCAGGACCGGGCCCTTCAGGGCTCCCTCGTCGCTGTCCGGCGTACCGCTGCGGAAGCCGTCGACCAGCTCGCCCTCGCGCTCCACCTCGACCGCCCCGCTGAGCGCGTCGAGGGTGCTTTCGCGCAGCTCCTCGAGGTTGCCGATGTCGTTCCAGTAGGCGTCGATCTCGTGCGAGTAAAAGGGAATGTCGCCGTCGAGCAGGCGCGGGAAGACGTCCATCGCCCAGTCGGCGAAGCCGTCCGGGTCGCTGGGGCCCGCCGCTTTGCTGGTCCCAGGAGACGGGAAGAAGTCGAAGATCTCGGAGCGGAACATGTAGATGCCGCAGTTGGCCAGGTCGGAGAGCGCCTCGGCCGGGTCGGGCTTCTCCTGGAACCCCTGGATGCGCCCGTCGGCGCCGGTGATCGCGACCCCGAACTGGCTGGTGTCGTCGACCCGCTTGGTCGCCAGCGTCGCGATCCCGTCGTGGCTCTGGTGAAATTCCCGCATCGAGGTCAGGTCGATGTCGGTCAGGGCGTCACCGGAGATGACGAGAAAGTCGTCACCGAGGAAGTCGGCGGCGTT
>DATBXZ010000261.1:0-4150 GCA_036513995.1 Solirubrobacterales bacterium
CCGCGCAGCGCCGAGTTCGTCGCCGGGCTGGGGATCTACGGCCGCACCGTCGCCTACGACGCGATCGACTCGCTCGAGCGCGGGCCGGCCACCTACGCCGACTTCTCCGGCGATGCCGCGGTGCGCCAGGCGGTCCACGCCCACTACGGCGACGACCTGGTCCAGAGCCTGGCCGTCGGCGTCACCCACTGGGAGGAGTTCGGGAGCGGCGACGGCGGGCTTCCGGGTCCCAAGCCCGCCCTCTTCTTCGCCCCGACCCGGGCCACCAAGCGGGCCAGGGATTGGGGACGGGCCGAGCTGGAGACCCGCGTCGCCGACGCCTGGCACCCGTTCTGCGAGTGGGCCGGCGGCTGGCTCGAGACGATCCAGGACCAGGGATTCGAGGGCGTGCGCAGCGCCTACCTCGACGTGCTCGAGGGGCACGTCGACCCGCAGCACGCCCACGTGATCTCGCTCGGCCAGGGCCAGAGCTAACCGCCGACCAGTTTCCGCACTCGACGCCAGGGGTACTGCGGGAGCCTGAGCCCGAACCCGACACCCGAGCGGCTGCTGGCCATCTACCTGAACGACCACCTCGCCGGGGCAACGGTCGGAGTCGAGCTGGCGCGCCGGCTGCGGGCGAGCAACGCAGACGACGACACCCTGGCAGAGCCGCTGAGGGAGCTCTGCGCCGAGATCGAGGCCGACCGCGAGACCCTCGAGCGGCTGATGAACCGGCTGGAGATCCATCGCAGTCGCGGAAAATCTGCCGCCGCCTGGGCCGGCGAGAAGCTCGGCCGGCTCAAGCTCAACGGCCAGCTGACCGGCTACTCGCCGCTCAGCCGCCTGGTCGAGCTGGAGCTCCTCTACATCGGGATCAGCGGCAAGCTGCGTCTGTGGGGAGCCCTCGAGCTCGCCGTCGGCAAGGCCCAGCCCGAGTTCGACTTCGCGCAGCTGGCCGAGCGCGCCGTCGCCCAGCGCGGCCGGGTCGAAGAGCTCCACCTCGACGCCGCTGGCCGGGCCTTCGGTTCCCACTGAGGCCGCGAGGAAGACCCAGGACTTCCGCTCTGGCGCCGGCAATGAGAGCATTGCTTTCCGATGAGCTTCCTCTCTCCAGCTCCGCCGCCGTTCGAGCTCGAGGAGTGGAAGCGCAAGCCGCACCTGGAGCGGATCAAGCCGCTGGTGCAGGACTGGGGTGAGAACGGGTTCGGGTCGCCGTCGGCGGTCTTCCTGCTCTACGCGCTGAAGCTGGTCGTCTACGCGGGCGGGGCGCTGCTCGTCATCTCGACCACCCCGGGCCTGGGCGGCATCGGCGAATTCGGGGACTGGTGGACGCAGCCGATCGTCTTCGAGAAGTTCGCGGTCTGGACGCTGCTGTGGGAGATCCTCGGGCTCGGCGCCGGCTCGATGCCGCTCAGCTTCCGCTTCGTGCCGCCGATCGGGGGGCCGCTCTACTGGCTGCGGCCGGGGACGGTGCGACTGCCGCCATGGCCGGACAAGGTGCCGCTGACCCGCGGCAGGTGGCGCACGCCGCTCGACGTCGCCCTCTATGTCGGCGTCCTCGCGGCCGGGCTCTACCTGCTCTTCGCCTCCGGGGCGTACCTGCCGAAAGCGGGGATCGCCGTGCTGCTCGGCTTCCTCGCCCTGCTCGGCCTGCGCGACAAGGTCTCCTTCCTCGGCGCCCGGCCGGAGATCTACGCGACGATGCTCGCGGTCGGCCTCTTCCCGGTCAGCCAGTGGATCGTCGCCTGGCAGTTCGTCTTCATCTTCATCTGGTGGGGCGCCGCCTCCTCGAAGCTGAACCGGCACTTCCCCTTCGTCGTCTCGGTGATGATCAGCAACGCGCCGCTGGTCGGGCCGAAGGCACTCAAACGCAAGCTCTGGCGCGACTACCCGGAGGACATGCGGCCCTCGAAGCTGGCCGCCAACATCTCCCACTTCGGCACCGTGCAGGAGCTCGGCTGGCCGCTGATCCTGCTCACCGTCGACAACGACATCGTCCGCACGATCGCGATCGTCGGCATGATCCTCTTCCACCTCAACATCACCTCGATGTTCCCGCTGGCGGTGCCACTGGAGTGGAACATCTTCATGATCTTCGGCACGCTCTTCCTCTTCGGCCACTACGGCGACGTGCCGCTCTCCAGCCTCGACGACCCGCTGCTGATCGCCGGGATCGCGATCGTCTGCCTCGGCCTGCCGGTGCTCGGCAACTTCCGCCCCGACAAAGTCTCCTTCCTGCCCGCGATGCGCTACTACGCCGGCAACTGGGCGACCACGCAGTGGCTCTTCCGCAAGGGCAGCGGCGCCGAAGACAGGCTGGACGAGCGGATGACGAAGCCCGCCCACGTCGTCGGCAAGCAGGTGGCGGAGATCTACGACCCCGAGACCGCCGACTTCCTGCTCAACAAGGGCCTCGCCTTCCGCTCGATGCACTCGCACGGGCGGGCGCTCAACGCCCTCCTCCCCCACGCCGTCGACGACGTCGAGGCCTACGACGCCCGCGAGGGCGAGCTGATCTCCAACGTCGTCAACGGCTGGAACTTCGGCGACGGCCACTTTCACGGACGCCAGCTGCTGGAGGCGGTGCAGGAGCGCTGCGGGTTCGCGCCGGGCGAGGTGCGGGTGATAACGCTGGAGTCCGAAGCCGTCGGCAGCGGCTGCCAGCGCTACGCCATCTACGACGCCGCGACGGGGCTGGTCGAGGAAGGGTCGGTCGCCGTCGCCGACATGGTCGAGCGCCAGCCGTGGCTGGAAGAGTCGTGGGAGTTCCCGGTCGAGGTCGAGCGGCGGGTCGAGCCGGCGGACCCGGCGGCGACCCCGGCATGAGCACGGCGACGGTCGTCGGCTCCGGCCCCAACGGGCTGGCCTGCGCGGTGGCGCTGGCCCGGGCCGGGGTTGAGGTGACCGTGCTGGAGGCGGCGGAGACGATCGGCGGCGGCACTCGCAGCGCCGAACTGACGGTCCCCGGCGTAATCCACGACGTCTGCTCGGCCGGGCAGCCGATGGCCGCCGCCTCGCCCTTCTTCCGCTCGCTGGAACTGGAGAAGCACGGGCTCGAGTGGCGCTGGGCCGAGGTCGACCTGGCGCACCCGTTCGACGACGGCAGCGCGGCGACGATGGTCCGCTCGATCGAGCAGACGGCGGCGGGGCTCGGCGAGGACGGCCGTGCCTGGCGCCGACTGTTCGAATCGCCGGCCGCGCACTTCGACGAGATCAACGAGGACGGCCTGCGTCCGATCCTGCACCTGCCGAAGCACCCACTGCGGCTTGCCCGCTTCGGCATCCCGGCGGCAGCACCCGCCACCCTGCTCGCGCGGCGATGGAAGCTGCCGGCGACCCGGGCACTGTTCGGGGGCGTCGCCGCCCACTCCTTCAGCCCGCTGACACGGCCGATCAGCGCCGCGGTCGGGATGGCGTTGACGAGCGCCTGCCACAGCGTCGGCTGGCCGGTCGCGGCCGGCGGCTCGCAGGCGATCGCCGAGGCGCTGGCGTCGGTGCTGCGCGAGCACGGCGGCCGGATCGAGACGGGGGTGCGAGTCCGCTCGCTAACCGAGCTCGGCTCAGCCGACGCGGTCGCCTTCGATCTGGCCCCCGCAGCCGTCGCCGAGATCGTCGGCGACCGGCTCCCCGGTCGCGTCGCCCGCGCCTATCGTCGCTACAAGCACGGGCCGGCCGCCTTCAAGGTCGACCTCGCGGTCGAGGGCGGTGTGCCGTGGACTGCCGAGGACTGCCGCCGCGCCGGCACCGTCCACGCGGCCGGCTCCCTGCAGGAGATGGTCGCCGCCGAGAGGGACACCAACCGCGGCCGCATGCCGGACCGCCCCTTCGTCCTCGTCTGCCAGCAGTACCTGGCCGACCCCCAGCGCTCGGCCGGCGACATCCACCCGGTCTGGGCCTACGCCCACGTGCCCAACGGCTACGACGGCGACGGGGAGAAGGCGGTGCTCGACCAGATCGAACGCTTCGCCCCCGGCCTGCGCGAGCGCATCGTCGCCACCGCCACCCGCTCCCCGGTCGACTTCGAGGCCGCCAACCCCAACTATGTGGGAGGCGACATCGTCACCGGGGCCAACACCCCCTTCCAGTTCTTCTTCCGCCCCCGCCTCGCCCTCGACCCCTACTCGACCGGCGTGCCCGGCCTCTTCATCTGCTCCGCCGCCACCCCACA
>DATBXZ010000262.1:0-3864 GCA_036513995.1 Solirubrobacterales bacterium
CTCGAGGGCCTCGCGCACGGCGCTGAGATCGGCGGGGTCGGAGAGCACCCGCAGCTGGTCGCCGTCCTCGCGCACATCCTCGGCGCCGGCGTCGATCGCGACGATCACGTCGTCCTCGCCGTAGCGGCCGCCGTCGACCACGACCGCGCCCTTTTTCTCGAAGATCCAGGCGACCGAGCCGGGCTCGCCGAGGCTGCCGCCGTGGCTGGAGAAGGCGAAGCGGATCTCGGCGCTGGCGCGGTTGCGGTTGTCGCTCAACGCCTCGACCAGGATCGCAACGCCGCCAGGGCCGTAGCCCTCGTAGAGGATCCGTTCGATCGCCGCCCCGTCGGCGCCGGCACCGGTGCCGCGGTCGATCGCGCGCTGGATATTTTCCTTCGGCATCGAGGCTTCGCGCGCTTTCTGGATCGCGGTCGCCAGCGTCGGGTTGTTGTCGGGGTCGCCGCCCCCATCGCGGGCGGCGACGATGATCGCCCGGGCCAGCTTGCTGAAGAGCTTGCCGCGTTTGGCGTCGGCGGCCCCCTTCTTATGTTTAATCGAAGACCACTTTGAGTGACCGGACATGTGCGTCATTCTATGAGCCAGGGAGATGGCCGCCAACACCAACATCCACAACCCCGCCCGTGGAATCGCCGCGGGCCTCGTCTTCCTGGCGATGCTGCTGGCCGCCTTCTCACTCTGGACGGTGATCCCGTTGAGCTGGGTCTACATCGCCTCCAAGGTCTCCCACACCCAGTTCCCCAGCGGCGGCCCCTACGCCGTCGTCGCGGTCGGGATCGTCGTCTCGGTCCTCGTCGTCGCCTGGCTGATCGGCCGCCTCAACGACCTCTACATCCGCATCACCGGCACCAATCGACTGGCGCCGATCCGGCCCGCCTGGCTGAAGAGCATGCGCGACACCGGCGGCATGCAGAGCTCGGTAACCGTGGTCGAGGCGGTGTTGATGGGCTCGGTGATGCTCGCCGCCCTGGCCCTGACCATCTGGTTCTTCATCCTCGCCGGCTCGCCGATCCCGAACCAGTAGCTCTTTCGCGACGAAACCTTTACGTTTCGCAGACGAAACGTTACATCCGACTCCTTAGGCTGCCATCATGGAGACGATGAGAGATGCCTGGACCGACGAGCGGCTCGATGACCTCAACCACCGGGTCGACGATGGCTTCAGGGAGATACGAGAGGAATTCAGGGCGATTCGCTCGGAACTAGGCGGTCAGATCAATGGCGTGCGCTCCGAACTGGGAGGACAGATCGCCGCACTGCACCGCACGATGCTGCAGCTCTTCGGGGGGATGATCGCAACGATGATCGTTGGCTTCCTCACCATCCTTACCCGGATCTGAGGCCGTCTCAGACGACGAACCTGCCGTCTTCCTGCATGACGACGCCGTCGACTTCGAGCTTGCCGCCGAGGCGGAGGTCGCAGACGAGGTCGACGTGGACGGCGGACTTGTTGAGGCCACCGGACTCGGGGTAGCTCTTGCCGACCGCCATGTGCACGGTGCCACCGATCTTCTCGTCGAGCAGGACCTCGCGGGTGCCGCGGTCGATGCCGTAGTTGGTGCCGATCCCGAGCTCGCCTAGACGGCGGGCGCCGGCGTCGGTGTCGAGCAGTTTCAGCAGGTACTCCTCGCCGCGGGCAGCGCTGGCGTCGACGACGACGCCGGCCTCGAACTTGAGCCGCACACCGGAGACCTCACGGCCACCGATCACCGCCGGCAGGTGGAAGCTGACCTCGCCCTCGACCGAGTCCTCGACCGGGCCGGTGAAGAACTCGCCGTCGGGCATGTTGTGGCGGCCGTCGCAGGGGATGAACTTGCGGCCGGCGATGCCGAGCTTGATGTCCGTGCCGGGCGCCGTCACCCGCACCTCCTCGTGCCCCTCGATCCATTCGGCCAGCCGTTTCGTCTCCGCCGAGGCCTCGAGCCAGGCGCTGAGCGGGTCGGGGGCGCCGGCCAGGCAAGCGCCGTAGTAGAAGTCCTCGTAGTCGGCCAGGCTCATCTCCGCCTCGGAGGCGTAGGCGCTGGTCGGGTAGAGCGTGTAGCACCAGCGGAAATCGCCCTCGGCACTGCGCTTCATCGCCCGCGCCATCAGGTCGCCGGTGACCGTATGGCGCAGGGTCTGGCGCGCCGGCGGCACCCCGGAGAGCTCGCGGGTATTGGTGCTGGCGCCAATCGCGATCCGCACGTCGACGTTGTCGACCATCCACTCGGCGAAGGGGGAGATCCATTCCAGCTGGGCGTCGGAGGCGTGCTTGAAGTAGGCGGCGATCTGACCATCGAGGGCGACGTTGAGGACGGGATTGGCACCGGCCTTTAAGACCTCCTCATAGACCGCCAGCAGCAGCGGCGCGGCGGCGCTCTCGCCGTCGATCGAGACGACCTCGCCCTCCTTCACCGCGGTCGAGTAGCCGACCAGAATCTTCGCCAGGCTGGCCGTCCTCGAGTCGCTCATCGCCTCGCCTCCTCTCTGCCGCGCTCGCGCGCCGCCGTGATCATCGCCATGAAGATCGCGTGGAAGCGGGGGTCGTCGGTCAGCTCCGGATGGAAGGCCGAGGCCAGGACCGTGCCCTCGCGCACCGCCACCGGGTGGCCCTCGTAGCTGGCCAGCACCTCCACCCCGTCCCCGTGCCGCTCGATCCAGGGAGCGCGGATGAAGACCGCGCGCAGCGGCTCGTCGCCGATTCCCTCGACCGCCAGGTCGACCTCGAAGCTCTGCAGCTGGCGACCGAAGGCGTTGCGCCGAGCGCTGGCGTCGAGAAAGCCGAGGTGCTCGGAGTCGCAGACGATCAGGCCGGCGCAGGTGCCGAGGACCGGCCGGCCAGCCGCGTGGTGGGCGCGCAGCGCCGGCTCCAGCTCCGCCGCGGCGATCCCCTTGACGATCGTCGTGCTCTCGCCGCCGGGGATGACGAGGCCATCGAGATCCTCGATCGCGGCGGCGGTGCGGACCTCGGTTACCTCGGCGCCGAGCTGGTGCAGGGTGCGGGCGTGGGCCTCGAAATCGCCCTGCAGCGCTAGGACGCCGACGCGCAGCTCAGGCTCCGCGGTTCTGGAGTAGGGCGTCGGCAGCCGCGAGGTCGGCGATCTCGAGGCCAGGCATCGCCTCGCCCAACCCGATCGAGGCGGCGGCAACTCGCTCGGGGTCGTTGAAATGCGTGGTGGCCTCGACGATCGCACGGGCGCGGCGCTCGGGGTCGGCGCTCTTGAAGATGCCGGAGCCGACGAAGTTGCCCTCGGCGCCGAGCTGCATCATCAGCGCCGCGTCGGCGGGGGTGGCGATGCCGCCGGCGCAGAACAGCGGCACCGGCAGACCGCCGGCTGCGGCGACCTGCTGGACGACTTCCAGCGGCGCCTGATGTTCTTTGGCCGCGGCGGCCAGCTCCTCGGGGCGCAGCTGTGCCAGGCGCCGGATGCCGGAGGTGATCTCGCGCATGTGGCGAACCGCCTCGACCACGTTGCCGGTCCCGGCCTCGCCCTTGGAGCGGATCATCGCGGCGCCCTCGCCGAGCCGCCGCAGCGCCTCGCCGAGGTTGGTGGCACCGCAGACGAAGGGGACGTCGAAGGCGAGCTTGTCGATGTGGTTGCGCTCGTCGGCCGGGGTCAGGACCTCGGACTCGTCGATGTAGTCGACCTCGAGCGCCTGCAGGACCTGGGCCTCGGCGAAGTGGCCGATCCGCGCCTTCGCCATCACCGGGATCGTCACCGCCTCCTGGATTCCCTTGATCATCGCCGGGTCGGACATGCGGGCGACGCCGCCGTCACGGCGGATGTCAGAGGGAACCCGCTCCAGCGCCATCACCGCGCAGGCTCCGGCGTCCTCGGCGATCTTCGCCTCCTCGGGCGTGACCACGTCCATGATCACCCCGCC
>DATBXZ010000263.1:0-13408 GCA_036513995.1 Solirubrobacterales bacterium
GTCGCGGTCGAAGCTGTAAGAGTCCTTCATGACGAACTCGCGGGTGCGCAGCACCCCGGCGCGCGGCCGCGGCTCATCGCGCTCCTTGACCTGAAAGTGGTAGAGGATCAGCGGCAGCTGACGGTAGGACTGGACGGCGGCGGCGACGTGGCCGGTGACGATCTCCTCGTGGGTCATGGCCAGGACCAGGTCGGCGCCGCGGCGATCCTCGAGCTTGAACAGCTCGTCGATCGCGTAGCGACCCGTCTTGCGCCACGGCTCGGCCGGGAGCAGAACCGGCATCAGCATCTCCTGGCCGCCGATGGCGTTCATCTCCTCGCGGACGATCTGCACGATCCGCTGGTGAATCCGCCATCCGGCGGGCAGCCACGACCACAGTCCGGCCCCGACCTGGCGGATCAATCCCGCCCGCACCATCAGCTTGTGGGAGATCGCCTCGGCGTCCGCCGGAGGGTCGCGCTCGGTGGGTAGGAAGTATGTCGAGAGCCGTGTCACGCCGGGCGAAGCCTACCCGGCCTCTCCACGCCGCCAATGCACGGCTATGTTCTGCTAGAAGTGCTCGTAATTCAGCTCAGCAAAGGAGCATGACAATGGCCTACACGGTTCCGCCACTGCCGTACGACTACACCGCGCTCGAGCCGCACATCGACGAGGCGACGATGCGGGTCCACCACGACAAGCACCATCAGGCCTACGTCGACAAAGCCAATGCCGCCCTCGAGGGCACCGAGTGGGCCGATCGTGACGTCGAGGACGTCCTCCAGAACCTCTCCAGCCTGCCCGGCGACAAGCAGGGCCCGGTCCGCAACAACGCCGGCGGCCACTACAACCACTCGCTCTTCTGGCAGATGATGAGCCCCGACGGCGGTGGCGAGCCCGGTGGCGAGCTCGGCGCGGCGATCGCCGAAAAGTTCGGCTCCTTCGACGCCTTCAAGGACGAGTTCAAAAACGCCGGGATCGCCCGCTTCGGCTCCGGCTGGGCCTGGCTGGTCAAGGACTCCTCCGGCCTCGCCGTCGTCTCGACGCCGAACCAGGACTCGCCGATCTCCGACGGCGCCACGGCGCTGCTGGGCGCCGACGTCTGGGAGCACGCCTACTACCTCAAGTACCAGAACAAAAGGCCCGAATACCTCGACGCTTTCTGGAATGTCGTCAACTGGGACTACGTCGCCCAGCGCCTCGCCGATGCGGGCTGAGCGCTAGGTAGCGACAGGGTTTGCGGGCCGCGCCGCCTCGGGGAGGTGGCGCGGCTCCTCTCCCGCCTTGGGCGGGATCAGGCTCATCGCGTGCTCGGCCTTGGCGGTGATCGTCAGGCTCGGGTTGACGCCGGGGTTGGCCGGGATCGCGGCGCCGTCCGTGACCAGCAGGTTCTCGTAGCCGTAGGCGCGGTTGGCGGCGTCGACGACGCCGTTCTCCGGCCCGGCGCCGATCACCGCGCCGCCGAGGATGTGGGCGGTGGTGGGGGTGTTTCGGATCGACTCGGTCAGGGCGCTCTGGGCCATGCCGCCGGTCCGCTTCGCGAACCAGCGGGTGACCTGCTCCGCGGCGGGGATGAAGGTCGGGTTGGGCCGGTTCGGGTCCTGCTCGGTCTGCAGGCGGACGCCGCGGCCGAACAGCTTGCGCTTGGGCTCCAGGTGCATCGCCGCGTCGACGGTCTGCATCACCAGCAGAATCACGGTGCGCCGCGACCACTTGAAGGGAACGAGGCCGCGCAGGGCCTGTAGCGGGTGGCTCAGCATCGCCCCGAGCCACTTCAGTGGCCGGGTCAGCTTCGTGCCGGCGCCGGTCATCGCCGTGAAGGTGCCGCTCATCGCGTCACCGCCCTGGCCATAGGTGACGACCTCAATGTGGGTGTCGGGATCCGGATAGATGCTCGAGGTGATCGCCACCGAGCGGCTGAAGTCGCGCTCGTCATCGGGGGCGGTGACCGCCTGGATCGACTCCGAGTTGGTGCGGACGACGGCGCCGATCCGGTCCGATAGCCGCGGCAGCGCCCCTCCGTGCTTGCAGTTGGCCAGCAGCTGGTTGGTGCCCAGGGCACCGGCCGCGACCACGACCCCCTTCGCCCGCAACGTCTGGCGCTCGCTGTGGAACCAGGAGCCCGAGCGCTCGGCGCTGATCGCATAGCCGTCGGAGCCGTCAGCTGCGCTGAGGGGGCGGATCTCGGTCACTTGGCGCTCGGGGAAGACCCTGACGCCCAGCTTCTCGGCGAACCAGAGGTAGTTCTTGACCAGCGTGTTCTTGGCACCGTGGCGGCAGCCGACCATGCAGCTGCCGCAGCGGTTGCAGCCGGTGCGGTCGGGGCCCTCGCCTTCGAAGTAGGGGTCGGGAACCGTCTTGCCGGGCTGGTCGAAGAAGACGCCGACGCGGGTGTTGGTGAAGGTCTCGCCGACGCCGATCTCCTCGCCGTATTCCTGCAGCAGCTTGTCGGCCGGGCCCATGCCTTCGTACTCGGCGACGCCCAGCATCCGTTCGGCGGTGTCGTAGTGGGGCGCCAGCGTCAGCTCCCAGTTGCCGAGATCCGCCCATTGCGGGTCTTCGAAGAAGGAGGGTCGGGCCCGGTAGAGGGTGTTGGCGTAGCCGAGGCTGCCGCCACCGACGCCGCTGCCGGAGACGACGAAGACGTCCTTGAAGAAGGTCATCCGCAGCACCCCGCGCATGCCCAGCTTGGGGGCGAAGAAGTAGCGCCGCGGTTCGCGCAGGGTCGACTCGGCGAAGTCGTCGTCGCGGAAGCGACTGCCGCACTCCAGGATCGCAACCGAGTAGCCCTTCTCGGCCAGTCGCAGCGCCGAGACCGAGCCCCCGAAGCCGGAGCCGACGACGATCCAATCGTAGTCGTAGGTCACCGCAGGGCCCTGGGGTTGGTGTGGCCTAGGCCTCGCCCGGCTCGAGCGGGCGGAAGTCCGAGGTGCGAGCGCCGCAGACGGGGCAGAACCAGTCCTTGGGGATGTCCTCGAAGGCGGTGCCGGGCGGGATGCCACCGTCCGGGTCTCCGATCGCCGGGTCGTAGATGAACCCGCAGCTGTCGCAGATCCAGAGGGTGACTTCCTGAGTCGCGGTCATGGCCGAATTCTAGAAGAGCGCTATTTGGTGCCGAAGTCGACCGCGACCGGATCGCGATCGGCTTTGTCTTCGATCTCGAAGTACTCGCGTTTGGTGAAGTTGCCCTGGTTGGCGACGATCGAGCCCGGGAACTGTTCGATGTCCGTGTTGTAGGACTGGACGTTGGAGTTGTAGATCCGGCGCGAGGCCTGGATCTCGTCCTCGAGCTCGGAGAGGTTGCGGCTGAGCTGCTGGAAGTTCTCCGTCGCCCGCAGGGTCGGGTAGTTCTCGGCGACCGCTTTCACGTCGGCCAGCGCCTGGGTCAGTTTCTGCTCGGCCTGGGCGGTCTCCGCGACGCCCTGCGCCGCCATCGCCGCGGCCCGGGCCTGGGTCGTTTTCTCGAAGGTCTGGCTCTCGTGCTCGGCGTATCCCTTGACCGTCTCGACCAGGTTGGGGACGAGGTCGTGGCGCCGTTTGAGCTGGACGTCGATGCCGCTCCAGGACTCGTCGACCCGGTTGCGCGAGGAGATGATCGAGTTGCGCTTCGCGATGAAGTAGAGGACCGCGATGACGATGATCGCGACGATGACGATGAGGAAGATCATTGAAGCTCCTGTGGTCGGACCGGGCTTGCATCCCATCCTAACGCCGATCGGCGTGCCCACCCGGGCTTTCGGGCTTAGGATCGGGCGATGGGAGCAAAGCAGGAAGCCCAGGAATGGGCCGCGGCGGTGCGGCGCTACGGTGAGCGCAACGGCCTCACCTACGAGGAGGTCGGCGGGATCAACCCCAAAGACGGGCCGGTGGCGCTCTGCGTCGGCGGCGTCAA
This sequence comes from Solirubrobacterales bacterium, assembly GCA_036513995.1. Lineage (GTDB taxonomy): Bacteria > Actinomycetota > Thermoleophilia > Solirubrobacterales > 70-9 > VAYN01. The sequence continues at coordinate 3,872 of DATBXZ010000263.1, forward strand.
CCGCCTCACCGGGCAGCTGACGGAGGGCTTCTGGGGTGCCTGCTGCGACGCCGACGAAAAGGAAGTCGGCGGCCTCTTCAACAAGGCGGTGCTGCCGACGGCGTTGCTCGCCAAGGCCCACATGCCGGACCTGGCCCAGGTCGTCCCGGCCTTCAACGTCGAGTCGATCGAGGGCCACGAGGTCGTCACCCAGCGCTTCTCGCGCAAGGTCGAATTCGAGTCGATCGACTTCAACAAGCGCTTCTGGGCGACGGTGCCGAAGGAGTACGACCCGGTCTCCCTGCGCGAGCTCTTCAGCCCCGGCTTCCTCGGCTGGGTGACGACGATGACCGGGGAGATCGACTTCGGTGTCAACGATCGCCAGCTCTGGTTCCTCTGGCGGCTGCGCGAGCGCACCGATGTCGAGCTGAAAGCGGCGCTGAAGAACGCCGGCGAACTGTTCAAGCGGCTGCAGGGCGAGATGGACGAGAGCGGCATCCACACCTACCCGCCCGGCCCCTGGCACGCCGGCCTGGAGCCGTTTCCGGAGAGCTAGGCGGGGTCCGGGTAGTCGGGATCGCCGGGCATGACCACCCGGTGGTTCTCGCGGTCGCCGAGCACGACCGGCAGGATCGGCTCGACCGGGCGGTCGCGGTGGGCGGCGAGCGCCTCGTCGGAGGTGCGGTAGGGGAGCAGGGATTGCAGCTGGCTGAGAGTGGGGAAGGCGAGGACGATCTCCTCTTCCTCCTGGGCTTTCAGCGCGGCGGCCGGCTTGAACCAGGCCGCCTCGACGGTCTCTACCCCGTCCGGCTGCGGCGGCGTGTGGGCCGGGGCGAGGGCGAGGAAGAACCAGGCGTCGAAGCGGGTCGAGATCACTGCCGGGGTGATCCAGCGCGAGAACAGCACCAGCTCCTCGCCGGCCGGCAGCTCGATCCCCGCCTCCTCGGCCAGCTCGCGCACGGCGCAGGCGCGGTAGCCGGCCTCCTCCTCGCCGTCCCCGGGGTCGACGGCGCCACCGGGGAAGACCCAGACGTTGGGCATGAACTTCGCCTCGGGGCTGCGCTTCAGCAGCAGCACCTTGAGCTCGCGGTCGCCGTGCTTGCCGCCGCGTCGTAGGAGGACGACGGAGGCCGCGGGCCGGGGCTCGGAGGGCGTCCCCAGATTGGGCGCCTCGGCCGGTCCCCGCTGTCGCTCCTCCATTGGCCCACCCTATCCCCAGGAACGTCGAATCAGCCGAGAGTGCGCTCGCGACCGCGGCGGATATGGGCCCGGTTGACGAGCCAGGCGAGGAAGGCGATCAGGGCCAACGGGGCGGATCGCCAGGCCGACGATGGTGACGCCGGCGGCGATGACGAGGACGTGGCCGGCGTCGTCGAGGGCGTCGGAGAGACCCCAGCGGTCGCCGTTGCCACCTGCGACGGCACCGGGCTTGCTGTCGATCCGCAGCGAGACGTGGGAGAAGTGGACACGTCGCTGCAGGGAGCTGAGGCGGGCCCGCAGTCCCGCCGCGTGTTCCCGAGCGGAAGCCAGCTCCGCTTCGAGGGCTTCGCGCTCTGAGTCCGTTTCGGTGGCGGCGAGCTGACCGAGTAGGCCTTCGACGGTTGCTTCCGTGTCCTGCAGTCGTTCGCCGAGGCCAACCGTCCGCGCGGTCACGTCGGCGGTCGATTCGCGGCGAGAGAGCACCTCGCCGGCTTCCGAGAATTCAGCGAGCGCGTCGCTCAGCTTCGTGCTCGGGATCAGGAGATCGAAGGTGGAGTCCGCTTCGCCGACGTCGTGGATCGAGGAGCGCAAGACGATCCCCTGGTAGGCGTGGACGGTTTGCAGGATCTTGCCGGCGACTTCGTGGACTTCCGAGGGGGTGGTGCCGAGGATGATCTGGGCGGCGCGTTCGACATCGCGGTGCCTTGCCCTGGACGCGAAGGGGCCGGTGCTTTGGGGGGACCCGACGCTGCCGGCACCAGCGTTGAACAGGTCTCTGTTGAATGTCTCGAGCTTGGGAGTGTGGCCGGTGATGGTTGGAATTGACGCTCCGTACTGGACGCCGGCGCTTTCGCCACCCGTGCTGGACCCACTCGCCCCCGGCTTTCCAGCCGAGAAGCGCTCGTTGGAGCTGAGCTGGGCCAGCGAGGCCGAGTCGGTCTTCGGCTCGTTGACGGCGACCACCACGGTCGCCGCGGCAATCGCGGCGAGTGCGGTGGCGCCACCGGCAAGCACCAGCCGCCGTGGGGGAAGCGTGCGTAGCCGAGCCGCGAGGCGGCCCAGCGGCGAGGGGCGCGCGGAGTGCCGCGGGAACCCCGCGGCGGCGCGCTCGTCGAGCGCGCCGGTGAACTCTGGGCGGGGCTCGGCCCGCAGGGCACGCAGCTCGGCGATCAGGTCGTTGTCGTCCTTAAAAGGCTCCATCGCATGCCTCCCTCAGCTTGGTCACGGCTCGGTGCAGCCTGGTGCCGGCGTTCGACTCGGAGATGCCGATCACGGCGGCGATCTCGGCGTTGGCGAGGCCGGCGAAGAACTTGAGGGCGATCAGCTCGCGCTCGCGAGCCTCGAGCAGGGTGAGGGCGGCGGTCAGCGCCAGCCGCCGCTCGCTTGCCTCGGCGCCCTCGTGCGCGGGGGCGGACGCGAGGTCGGCCGGCTCGGCCGCCAGCTCGGTCTGGCGCCCGCGACGGCGCAGCTCGTCGAGGGCGGCGTTGCGGGCGATCCCGAACAGCCAGGCCCGTGGCTCGCCGCGACCGGGGTCGAAGCGGGAGCGCTTGCGGTAGGCGCGCTCGAAGGCGGTGGCGGTGACTTCCTCGGCCGCGCCGGGTCGCGGACGAGGCTGGCGACGTAGGCGTAGACGTCGTCGCGACTCGACCTGTAGAGGCGGTCGAAGGCGAGGTCGGCCTCCCGTGGAGCCTCCTCGGCGGTCGCGGTCAAGGTTCCGTTCACGCTCTTACTACGGCCCAGCCTCCCGTTCATCACAGGACGTATATGGCACGGGCGCGCTAGGCGGCTCGAGAGAGCTCGACCGCGGCGGCGGCGCGGATCGAGTCGGCGGTGATCTCGAGCAGCCGCATGAGGTCGGCCGCGGAGATCGAGAGCGGCGGGACGAGGACGACCGTGTCGCCGAGGGGGCGGACGATGGCGCCACGCTCGCGGGCCGCGAGCGTCACCCGGTGGCCCATCCGCAGCGCCGGGTCGTGCTCGCCGAGGTCGATGCCGACCATGAACCCGCGCCAGCGCACCGCGGCGACCTCGGGCATCGCCTCGATCTCCTCCAGGCGCTCCCCGAGCAGGCGGATCTTCGGCTGCAGGCGCTCGATCGTCCGCTCCGACTCGAAGACGTCGAGGCTGGCCAGCGCCGCCGCGCAGGCCAGCGGGTTGCCGGTGAAGGTGTGGCCGTGGAAGAAGGTGCGCTGCTCCTCGGGGGCGCCGAGGAAGCCCTCGTAGATCGCCTCGGTGGCCAGCGTCGCCGCCAGCGGCAGGTAGCCGCCGGTAAGGCCCTTGGCGAGGCAGAGCAGGTCAGGCGAGACTCCCTCCTGCTCGCAGGCGAACATCGACCCGGTGCGGCCGAAGCCGGTCGCCACCTCGTCGCAGATCAGCAGCACGCCGTGCGCGTCGCAGAGCTCGCGAACCGCGCGCAGGTAGCCGGGCGGCTGGACGAGGATCCCCGCCGCCCCCTGGACCAGCGGCTCGACGATCACCGCCGCGACTTCCTCGCCGTGGGCGGCGAGGACGCGCTCGAGGTCGGCGGCGTCGCCGGGCTCGGCGGCGTGGGTCTCGAACAGCAGCGGCCCGTAGGCGGCGTGGAAGAGGTCGATCCCGCCGACGGAGACGGAGCCGATCGTGTCCCCGTGGTAGGCCTCGCGCAGCTTCACGAAGGCGGTGCGCCGAGCGTGCTCGCCGCCGCGCTGGGCCTGGTACTGGAAGGCCATCTTGAGGGCGATCTCGGCCGCGGTCGAGCCCGAGTCGGAGTAGAAGACGCGGGCCAGGCCGGGTGGGGCGATCGCGACCAGGCGAGCGGCCAGCTCGGCGGCGCCGGGGTGGGAGAGGCCGAGCATGGTCGAGTGGGCGACCCGACCGAGCTGGGCGCTCACCGCGCGGTCGATGTCGGGGTGACGGTGGCCGTGGACGTTGCACCAGAGCGAGGAGGTGCCGTCGATGTAGCGGCGGCCGTCGACGTCGATCACGTGGGAGCCCTCGCCCCGCTCGATCAGCAGCGGCTCTTCCTCCGACCAGCCCTGCTGCTGGGTGAACGGGTGCCAGAGATGGTCCTGGTCGAGCTGCGCGGGGTCCGCTGACATCGCCCCGGCGACGTTAGACGTGACTTCGGCCGGAATCCGGGTAGAGGGCCTCTGTGATTACACCCACATATGTTACATAGATTCGTGTAATGATTGCTCGGGATGGCTGAGCGAGGAGCGATACCGAAGGTCTCGAAAGCGCGTAAGCGAACGCTGCGGGCCGTTCGCTCGCTGTTCAGCCCGCTGCTCCCCGACGACTACCTGGAGCTGATCGACCCGCTGCTCTCGACCCGCGAACTGCGCGGCCGGATCGAGCGGATCGAGCCGGAGACCGCCGAGGCGGCGACCGTCCTGATCCGCCCCGGCTACGAGTGGGGCGGCCACCAGCCGGGCCAGTACCTGCGGATCGGCGTCGTCGTCGACGGGATCCACCACTGGCGCGCCTACTCGCTGACCTCCGACCCCGGCCGCGCCGACGGCTGCATCGCGATCACCCCGAAGCTGGTCGAGGCGGGCAAGGTCTCTCCCTACCTGGTCCGCGACGCCAGGCCCGGCGACCTCGTCCGGCTCGGCGGCGTCGAAGGCACTTTCGTGCTCCCCGACCCCGTCCCGAGGAAGCTGCTGTTCATCAGCGCCGGCAGCGGCATCACGCCGATCGCCAGCATGCTGCGCAGCCTCGTTCGCGGCGACGCGGTCGGCGACGTCGTCCACATCCACTCGGCCCGGACCCGGGACAGCGTCATCTTCGGTGAGCGGCTGGACCGCTTCCACGCCGCCGGAGTCGGCTTCGACCTGCGGTTGCGGATCACCTCCGAGCAGGGCCGCATCGCCCCATCCGACCTCGACGCCCTCTGCCCCGACTGGCGCGAGCGCCACGCCTTCGCCTCCGGGCCGGGGGAGATGCTCGATGCCCTGACCCGGCACTGGGAGCTGGAAGGCGACCCCGAGCTGCTGGAGATGGAGCGCTTTCAGCCGCTGATCGGCGGCGAGGCGGGCGGCGGCGAGGGAGGGGAGATCCGCTTCGCCAGCAGTCGCGTCGAGACCGTCTGCGACGGCGCCACGCCGATCCTCGCCGCCGGCGAGGAGGCCGGTGCCACTCTTCCCTACGGCTGCCGGATGGGCATCTGCCACACCTGCGTCGGCGAGCTTCGCCATGGCCAGGTGCGGGACCTGCGCACCGGTGAGGTCCACGGCAGCGAGGGAGAGATGGTCAGGACTTGCGTCAACGCCCCCGAGGGGCCGATCGAGATCGCACTTTGAGCCAACCGAGAGGAATTCGATGACCACTGCCACTACTGAGATCGAGAGCCCGCTGCAGCGGCTCTCAGCCGAGCAGATCGACGAGCTGGCCCGCGAGCTCGACGCGATCCGCGACCACGTCCGCGCCGACCTCGGCGAACGCGACCGCCGCTACATCGAGAGCATGATCGAGATGCACCGTCGCCTCGGGGTGGTCTCGCGGGCGCTGTTGCTCGCCTCCGACAACCTGCCCGCCAGGGCCGTCGGCACCGCCGCCCTCTCGGCGGCGAAGATCCTCGAGAACATGGAGATCGGCCACAACGTCCTGCACGGCCAGTGGGACTGGATGAACGATCCCCACATCAACTCCTCGACCTGGGACTGGGACACCGCCTCCACCGCCGAGGCCTGGAAGCACTCCCACAACTACGTCCACCACACCTTCACCAACATCCGCGGCAAGGACAAGGACCTGGGCTACGAGATCATGCGGATCGACCCGGAGCAGAAGTGGCACCCGGTCTACCTCCTGCAGCCGCTCTACAACCTGCTGCTGATGGCCTTCTTCGAGTGGGGCGTGGCCCTGCACGACATGGACTACGAGGCGATCCGCAAGGGCGAGAAGTCCGAGGCGGAGGTGAAGCGACAGGTCAAGGGCATCGTCGGCAAGGCGAAGAGCCAGATCGTCAAGGACTACATCGCCTGGCCGCTGCTGAGCGGCCTCGCGAGCGCCGGGGTCGAGCTGGCGCTGGAGACGGTCGCCGATCGCCGCGAGCCGGGGCGCCGGCGCCGGCGCGGCGGTCGCGCTGGCAACCTCAGGCGTTCCCTCGGCAAGGGCGCCAGGGCGTACCGCAAGGCCGCGACCGCCAACGCGACCGCCAACCTCGCCCGCAACGCCTGGGCCTACGCGATCATCTTCTGCGGCCACTTCCCCGACCAGACCTACACCTTCAGCGAGGCCGAGGTCGAGGACGAGACCCCGGGCCGCTGGTACGTGCGGCAGCTGTCGGGCTCGGCCAACATCGAGGGCGGGCCGTTCTTTCACGTCGCCAGCGGCAACCTCGGCTTCCAGGTCGAGCACCACCTCTTCCCGGACCTGCCGAGCACCCGCTATGCCGAGATCGCGCCTCAGGTGAAGGACATCTGCGAGCGCTACGGCCTCCCCTACAACAGCGGTCCCTTCCTGCGGCAGCTGGGGATGGTGCAGCGGACGATCCTGCGGCTGGCATTGCCGGGCGGCAAGGCGCGTCCGAAGCCGGGCCCGTATCGGGGCGAGAAGCACGCCTCTGTGTGACATAGCGCACAGGAACAACTATTGCGCTTGAGGAATAGTTGCAAATCTGCAACTATTTCCCTCCATGCAAGCGAGCGATGTAAAGGCGATCGCCGACAAGGCCGCTTCCGAAGTGGGGCCCGAGGCGCAGGAGACGGCGGCGCGAGTCACCGCTCTCTTCCGTCACCTCTTCCTCTACGACCGCGGCAACCAGCTGCGGGTGATCGAGGAGTCGGGCCTGTCGATGACCCAGTGCAAGGCGTTGCTGGAGCTGGGGGGCCTGGGCCAGACCTCGGAGGCCTGGCAGGTCGGCGATTTGGCCGAGCTGTTCGGGGTCTCCGTGCCGTCGATGAGCCGGGCGGTCGACGCCCTGGTCAAGGCCGGCCTGGCGACGCGGGTCGAGGACCCCGACGACCGTCGCGTGCGGCAGGTGCGGATCACCGCCAAGGGCAAGGACCTGGTCGAGACCCTGGTCGCCGTTCGCCAGAGCGGCATCGAGGCGTTCGCGTCGACGCTGAGCGCCGGCCAGCGCCGCAAGCTCGACGCCGCCGTCGACTCGCTGATGGACCGCGAGGACATCGCACAGACCTATGAGCACTTGAAGGGAGCTGGACCGTCTTGACCCGTTACAACCACCTGATCACCGACGACAACCGCAAGTGGTGGACGCTCGGAGCGATGTGCTTCGCGCTGTTCATGATCATGCTCGACAACACGGTGGTGAACGTCGCCCTGCCGTCGATCCAGAAAGACCTCGGGGCCTCGATCTCCGGCCTGGAGTGGACGATCAACGGCTACACGCTCTCCTTCGCGGTGCTGCTGGCTACCGGTGGCAGGCTCGGCGACATCTTCGGCCGCCGCCGCATGTTCCTGATCGGCGTCGTCATCTTCACCCTCTCTTCGGCAACCGCCGGCTTCGCGCCCGATGCGACCTCGCTGGTCATCAGCCGCATCGTCCAGGGCGTCGGCGCGGCGCTGATGATGCCGGCGACGCTCTCGATCATCACCAACGCCTTCCCGGCCTCCGAGCGCGGCAAGGCGATGGGGATGTGGGCGGGCGTCTCCGCTCTGGCCCTGGCCGTCGGCCCGGTGCTGGGCGGCTTCCTCACCGAGCACGTCAGCTGGCGGGCGATCTTCTACCTCAACATCCCGGTCGCGATCGGGGCGGTGACGGCGGCTCTGTTCGCGGTGCGTGAGTCGCGCGATACGAGCGTCGGCCGCGAGGTGGACTACGCCGGCGTGGCCGCGCTAACCGTCGGTCTCACCGCGCTGATCCTGGCCCTGGTCGAGGGCAACAGCTGGGGCTGGGGCTCGCCCGAAGTGGTCGCCCTGCTGGCTGGGGCCGTGCTCGGGCTCGGCGCCTTCGTGGCGATCGAGCGGCGGGTGAAGGTGCCGATGGTCGACTTCAGCCTGCTTTCGGACCGCAACTTCCTCGGCGCCGTGGTGGTGGCGCTGATCGTCTCCTTCTCGATGCTGGGCGTCTTCTTCTTCCTCGCCCTCTACATGCAGGACATCCTCCGCTACTCGCCGCTGGAGGCCGGGGTCAGGTTCCTGCCCTCGACCCTGATGATCGTCGGCGTGGCGCCGCTCGCGGGCCGGCTTTCCGATCGCTACGGGCCGCGCTGGCTGATTGCCGGTGGCCTCGCGATCGTGGCCGCCTCGCTCTACACCTTCAGTGGTATCGCCGTCGACTCCGGCTACCTCGATCTGCTGCCCGGGTTCATGCTGCTCGGCATCGGCATCGCGATGACGATGTCGCCGATGACCAGTGCCGCGATGAACGCCGTGCCGGTGCAGAAAGCGGGGATCGCCTCCGGCGTGCTCTCGATGTTCCGCATGGTCGGCGGCAGCCTCGGCGTCGCCGTCACCGGCGCGATCTTCCAGGCCCGGGTCGGCACCAGCTTCGAGACCGCCTCGCCGCAGCAGTTCGTCGACGCGCTCGGGTTTGCGATGACCGTTTGCGCCGCGGTGGCGCTGTTCGGGGCCGCGGTCGGCGCCGTCGCGATCCGAGCGAAGAAGAACAACGGCGAGCACCGGCTCAGCGTCGAGGCGGCCGAGGCCAACGTCAATCCCGGCGGCTCTGGTGTCGCCGCCCGCGAGGCGGAGCTGGAGACGGTCTAGATCGGCGAGGATTGGCGGCGTGCTGATCCTGCTGCCGCCCTCCGAGGGCAAGACCGCTCCCCCCGGGGGCGCGCCGGCCGAGCTCGAGTCGCTGGCTTACGCGGCCGATCTCGGCCCGGCCCGGGCCCGTCTGCTCGACGCGCTCGAACGGCTCGCCGGGCTGGCGACGCCGCGGGCGTTGAAGCAGCTCGCCGTCTCCAAGGGCCAGGCGGGCGAGATCGCGGTCGACGCCGGGCTGCGAACGGCGCCCGCGGCGCCGGCGTCCGCCGTTTACGCCGGCGTGCTCTACGACCACCTGGGCCTGCCCGGACTGCCGGTCGGGGCACGGCGCCGGGTGTTGATCGCCAGCGCTCTCTGGGGCGTGGTGCGGCCCGAGGACCGGATCCCCTACTACCGCTTCTCGGCGAAAGCGCGGCTGGCCCGGATCGGACCGCTCTCGACCTACTGGCGGGGGCCGCTGGCCGCGGCGATGCCGGACGAGCCCGGCGACCTCGTCGTCGACATGCGCTCGGCTGCCTACGCCGCCGCCTGGAAGCCGCGGCGGTCGACGCTGCTGGCGGTGCGGGCATTCAGCGAGAGCAACGGCAAGCGCAAACCCGTCTCGCACATGGCGAAGGCGGTGCGGGGCGACGTCGCCCGGGAGCTGCTGCTGACCAAGAAGGTCCCATCGGATCCCGAGGCGGCGGCCGCGATCGCCCGCGCGGCCGG
>DATBXZ010000264.1:0-2693 GCA_036513995.1 Solirubrobacterales bacterium
GCTCGCCGCCACGGTCCGATCTAGAGACATGCGACGGAAGCACTCCGCGGTGGGCAGCGACGAAGCGGCCGCCGTCAGGTTCGCCTGGTGGGCCGCCTTCTTCGCCACCTTGACCCTGGTGGCCGTGCTCGGCCTGGCCAAGTCGGCGCAGGCGCTGACCGTCCCCGCCGCCGGCAGCCCGAGACTCGTCGGCGCGCCGCCGCCCGACGACGAATTCGAAGACGAAGCGGAAAGCAGCGAAGACGAAGGGTTCGAAGTCGAAGAATGCGAAACCGACGAAGAATGCGAAGACGAAGGCCTCTCCGAAGCGCCACCGGAATGCCTGCTGAGCAGCGCCGAGGCGACCGTCTTCGCCGCCGCCGGCAAGGACCAGGTTCGCCTGCAGGTCCGCTACAGGACCGCGGTGCCGACCAACGTCAGCCTCGACTACGGGCTGCACGGCGGCAAGGGATCGCTCTACCTGGGCGGTGAGAGCAAGCACTTCTCCAGCCACGGCGTCCTGCACCTGACCAGGAGCTTGAGCGAAGCCCAGATGGCCAAGGTGATGGCGGCCAGGAACTTCACCGTCCGCCTCCGCGTTCCCGCCGCGCCCGGCTACTGCCAGGCGTTCTTCGATCACCAGCTGGACATCCGCCGGGCGACCCCCAGCGGACTCTCCTGGCAGCAGTCCGAATAGGGCTCAGCCCGGCAGCGTCCGCGCCAGCCAGCCGGTCGCGTCTGCCAGATGCGAGGGGTCGATCTGGTGACCGAGCTCGGACTCGCGGTACTCGACCGCCAGCCCTCCCCCCTCGAGCAGCTCGCGGGCACGCCGGGCGAAGCCGACCTCGATGATCGGGTCGCGGCGCCCGTGGGCGACGAAGGCCCGGGTCGACGTGCGGTCGGCGAACGCCGGCTCCCAACCCTCCACCGCCGGCACGAAGCCGCTGAAGGCGAGGATCCCGGCGACCGCGGGCCGCTCGGCGCCGAGCCCCATCGCGTAGCTCATCACCGACCCCATCGAGAAGCCGCCGAGCACGGTGCGCTCCGGCCCCACCCCGGTCTCCTCCCAGAGTCGGTCGTGCAGCTCGGCCAGCGCGGCGCGGGCGGCGCCGAAGGTCTCGGGGTCGGGGTAGCCGACCCGCGGCACCAGGTACCAGTGGTAGCCCGGCGAGCCCGGCAGGTCCAGCGGCGCCCGCGGCGTCACCACCCGCAGCCGCCGCTCGGGGTCGAGCGCGTCGGCCAGGCCCAGCAGGTCGCGCTCGTCGGTGCCGCGGCCGTGGTGGAGGACCAACAGCCCCTCGGGCTGGGCCTCGGCCGGTCGCTCCAGATAGAGCAGGGGCTCCATCTAGGAAGCCGACGCCGCCGCGGTCTTGTTCAGGTAGTCGCGCACGAACTCGTCGAGGTCGCCGTCCAGCACCCGCTGCACGTCGCCGACCTCGTGCTCGGTGCGGTGGTCCTTGACCATCGTGTAGGGATGGAGGACGTAGCTGCGGATCTGCGAGCCCCAGGCGACGTCTTTGACCTCGCCCCGCGCCCTCGCCATCTCCTCGGCCCGTTTGCGCTCCTCCAGCTCGATCAGCTTCGAGCGCAGGAACTGCATCGCCACCGCCTTGTTCTGGGTCTGAGAGCGCTCGTTTTGACACTGGACGACGACGCCGGTCGGCAGGTGGGTGATCCGCACCGCCGAGTCGGTCTTGTTGACGTGCTGGCCGCCGGCGCCGGAGGCGCGGTAGGTGTCGATGCGGAGGTCGGTCTCGTCGATCTCGACCTCGGGCCCGGCGTCGACCAGCGGCCCGACGTCGACCTGAGCGAAGCTGGTGTGGCGGCGAGCGGAGGAGTCGAAGGGGGAGATCCGGACCAGCCGGTGGACGCCGCGCTCGGCGGCGAAGAGACCGTAGGCGTTCTCGCCCCTGGCGATGAAGGTGGCCGACTTCAGCCCGGCCTCCTCACCCGGCGAGGCCTCCTTCATCTCGACCTCGAAGCCGCGCCGTTCGGACCAGCGCAGGTACATGCGCAGGAGGATCTCCGCCCAGTCCTGGGAGTCGGTCCCCCCCGCGCCGGCGTGGACGGTGACGACCGCGTCGCCGGCGTCGTACTCGCCGCTGAACAGCCGCGCCTCCTCGAGCTCGGCCAGCCGCGCCTCCGCCGTGCCGAGCTGGGTACCCAGCTCCGCCGCCATCTCCTCGTCCTCGGCCGCCATCTCGGCCAGGTCGCCGAGGTCGGCGACGTCGGACTCGAGCTCGCGGAAGGTCTTCAGCCGGCCCTGGGCGCGGGCGTGTGCCGCGGAGATCCGGGCCGCGGCGTCCTGGTCGTCCCAGAAGCCAGGCTTCCCCATCTCCACCTCGAGGCGCTCCGCCTCGGCCTCCAGCGCGGCTGGGTCAAAGGTAGTCCGAGAGCAGGGACAGCTGCTCGCGGACAGCGGCCAAGCGCGGGGCGATCGATTCGGTTGAGGCGGCGTCGGCCATGCGGTGCAGGTTATCCGGCGGCGCCGGCCTGGTTCGGGAAGCCGCCCGCGCGCAGCGCCTCGGCCCGGTCCTCATAGGGGCGCCAGCTGCGGACACGACGATCCCGCAAGGCGAAGGCCCAGGCCATCTCGTCCTCGCCGGCGGCGCTGCCGTCCTCTTCCCAGTGCCAGGCCCGCCGGATTAGCGCCACGGCGCGGCCGTCGCCGCCCTCCAGACCTTCCTCGTAGAGCTCGTCGAGCACGATCGTCT
>DATBXZ010000265.1:0-4430 GCA_036513995.1 Solirubrobacterales bacterium
ATCCGCCGGCGCAGCTCGTCGCCGCTGGGGAGCGGCGTCCCGTCGAGCGAGCGCGCCGGCTCGACCCCGCGCACCGACCCGGTCAGGAAGACCTCTTCGGCGGCAAGCAGGTCGCCTCGCGTCAGCCGCCCTTCCCGTACCTCGATGCCCCCGGCCCGGGCGACCTCGATCGCCGCCGCGCGGGCGGTGCCGGGCAAGATCCGCCCGTCGGCCGGTGGCGTCCTCAGTGCGCCCTCGCAGACCGCGAAGACGTTGCCCCGCCCCGCCTCCAGCACCTCGTCGTCGCGGTCGAACAGCAGCGGCACCGGTTTGCCCGGGGTTTCGGCCAGCCCCTCGCGATCGGCCCACTTGTGGGAGCCGAGCCCACCGTCGCAGCGCAGCGAGCGCAGCTCGGCCGCCCGTTCCCGGATGGGGAAGAGGTCGGCGAGGTCCACCTTCTCGGTCGCCAGGGTTGCTTGACCGGCGTGGGGGGCGTCGGAGACGACCATGTCGATCCGCATCCGTCCCAGTTTCAGGCCCCGGGCGCGCTCGCGGGCGCCCGCGGCGAGGCCCGGAGGCAGCGCGGCCCCGAACAGCTCTCTCAGGCTGGCGGCCATGCGGTCGAGGTGGGCGTCGAGCTCGACCGGCTCGCCGTCGAGGACCAGCAGGGTCTCGAACAGGCCGTGCGCCGGGTCGGGGGCGGGGAGGGTCTCCATCTCGGGGGTATTTTGCTTGGCGGGGCGCCCGGCGCATGCTGACACTGCTGATCGACAACTACGACTCCTTCACCTACAACCTCTTCCAGTTGCTGGCGGAGGAGAACGGCAGGGAGCCGATCGTCGTCCGCAACGACGAGGCGAGCTGGGAGGAGCTGGTGCGGCTGGGCTGCGACAACGTCGTCCTCTCGCCCGGGCCCGGGCGTCCCGAGCGCGAGCGGGACTTCGGCGTCTGCGCCGAGGCGATCCGCCGCTGCGAGGTGCCGCTGCTGGGCGTCTGCCTCGGCCACCAGGGCCTCGGTTGGGTGCACGGCGGCCGCGTGGTGCCGGCGCCGGAGCCGATGCACGGGCGGGTTCGCGCGGTCGAGCACGGCGGCGCGCCACTTTTCGCCGGCATCCCGGCGCGCTTCGAGGCGACCCGCTACCACTCGCTCTGCCTCGAGCGGCCGCTGCCGGACGCGCTCGAGGAGATCGCCTGGGCCGACGACGGCGTCCCGATGGCCGTGGTGCACCGCACCCGTCCCCAGTGGGGCGTCCAGTTCCACCCCGAGTCGATCGCCACCGAGCACGGCCGCCGCCTGCTCGCCAACTTCCGCGACCTCACGAGCGCGGGCCCGCGGCCCGACTCCCTGGGCGAGCTATCTCTCCATAAGGGTCAAAAGTCGCCCAGCCCGTCGAGGGCAGGGGGGCGGTTCGAGTTGAAGGTGCGGCGGTTAGAGGCTCCGGTCGACCCCGAGCATGCCTTCCGCGTGCTCTACGGGTCGAGTCGAGACGCCTTCTGGCTCGACAGCAGCCGGCCCGGCGCCGCGGCACGGTTCTCCTTCATGGGGGACGCCTCGGGGCCGCTGGCGGCGACGGTCTCCTACGACGTCGAGGCGCGCCAGGTGACGGTGGAGCGGGGAGGGGAGACCGAGCTGCGTCCGGAAACGATCTTCGACTACCTGGAGGGGGAGTTGGAGCGGCTGCGCCATGCCACTACCGTGCCCGCCGCCGACCTCCCCTTCGACTTCGCGTGCGGCTTCGCCGGCTACCTTGGCTACGAGGTCAAGGCCGACTGCGGCAGTGCCAACGCCCACTCCTCGTCGCTGCCCGACGCCGCCCTCGTCTTCGCCGACCGCCTGATCGCCTTCGACCACGAGGAGAACATCACCTATCTCCTCTGTCTGTACGAGACCGGAGAGGAGGAGGCCGAAGCCTGGCTCACCGCCACCGCCGCCCGCCTAGCTGCTCTAGGCGCAAGCGCTCCGGCCAGGGCGACGGGGGAGAGCTACGAGATCTGCCTGACCAACTCGATCGAGGCCGAGGTCGACGCCGATCCCCTCGCTCTTTATATGGAGCTGCGCCGGGTCAACCCAGCGCCGTTCGCCGCTTACCTGCGTTTCGGCGATCTCGTCGTGTTGAGCTCGTCTCCCGAGCGCTTCCTCGCCGTCGATCGCGAGGGGCGGGCGGAGGCGAAGCCGATCAAGGGCACGAGCCCGCGCGGCGCCGGTGCCGACGAGGATGCGCGGCTGGCGGCGTACCTGCGCGAGGACGAGAAGACCCGGGCCGAGAACCTGATGATCGTCGACCTGCTGCGCAACGACCTCGGCTCCGTCTGCGCGGTCGGCAGCGTCGAGGTCCCCAGCCTGATGGCGGTCGAGAGCTACGAGACCGTGCATCAGCTCGTCTCCACCGTGCGCGGGCGGCTGCGCCCCGGCACCGGTGCGGTCAAGTGCGTGCGCGCCTGCTTCCCACCGGGCTCGATGACGGGGGCCCCGAAGCTGCGCACGGTCGAGATCCTCGAGCGGCTCGAGGATCGCCCGCGCGGCGTCTACTCGGGCGCGATCGGCTACTTCGGCGCCGGTGGCTCCTGTGACCTCAGCGTCGCGATCCGGACGATCGTCCTCGACCGCACGGTCGCCGGCGGTGTCGCGCGGACCGGGAGGACCAAGGCCACGATCGGGGCCGGCGGTGCGATCGTCCTCCAGTCCGACCCCGAGCGCGAGTACGAGGAGATGCTGTTGAAGGCGGCGGCGCCGCTGCGGGCGATCGATCCCGAGGCCGACCCCGCGTCTATATCCTTGAGTGACCCGCGCCGCGCGGCGCCCTTTGCGCCGCCGCCGGCATCAGCCCACGACTTGACGAGCTAGGAGCCATGGCCGTAGACACCGCCGCCTACAGCGAGCAGACCGACCTTCAGCGCGACATCACCGAGATGGTCCGTCAGTTCGCCGACGAGAAGATCATCCCCAACGCCGAGCACTTCGACCACGAGGACTCCTTCCCGGAGCAGATCGTCGAGGAAATGAAAGAGCTGGGCCTGTTCGGGGTGACCATTCCCGAGGAGTACGGCGGCATGGGGCTGGACCTGACCACCTACGCGATGATCGTCGAAGAGCTCTCGCGCGGCTGGATCTCGATCTCCGGCGTCGTCAACACCCACTTCATCGGCTCCTACCTGCTGATGAAGTTCGGCACCGAGGAGCAGAAGCAGTACTTCCTGCCGAAGATGGCGACCGGCGAGATCCGCGCCGCTTTCTCGCTGTCGGAGCCGGAGGTCGGCTCCGACGTCCAGGGCATCAAGTCGACCGCCAAGAAGGACGAGGACGGCAACTGGGAGCTGAACGGGCAGAAGATGTGGGTCACCAACGGGCTCGGCTCCAGCGTCGTCTTCGTGCTGATGAAGACCGACCCCAAGGCGGAACCGGCCTACAAGGGCATGACCTGCTTCATCACCGAGAAGAAGCCCTGGGAGGAAACCCAGACTGGCGACTTCGAGGGCTTGATCGTGCCGCCGAAGATCAAGAAGATGGGCTACAAGGGCGTCGAGTCGACCGAGCTCGTCTACGACGGCTACAAGTGCCCGCCCGAGCGCGTGCTCGGCGGCGAGGAGGCGGGGATCGGCGAGGGCTTCAGCCAGATGATGGATGCGCTCGAGGTCGGCCGCGTCAACGTCGCCGCCCGCGGCGTCGGCATCGCCCAGCGTGCTCTCGAGCTCGCCCTCCGCTACAGCCAGGAGCGCAAGACCTTCGGCAAGCCGATCGCCCAGCACCAGGCGATCCAGTTCAAGCTCGCCGACATGGCGACCAAGATCGAGGCATCCCGGCTCGTCACCCGCAAAGCTGCACAGATGAAGGACGCCGGCATCCGCTCCGACCTCGAGGCCGGGATGGCCAAGCTCCTCGCCTCCGAGACCGGCAAGGAGTGCGTCGAGGATTGCTTCCGCATCCACGGCGGCTACGGCTACTCGAAGGAGTACGAGATCGAGCGCCTCTACCGCGACGCGCCGCTGCTGCTGATCGGCGAGGGGACCTCGGAGATCCAGCGCATGGTGATCGGCAAGAAGCTGCTGCAAAGGCACAAGATCTAGATGGGGCGCGCCTAGCCACATGGCTTCGACCGCCGACCTGATCCGCACCGCCGTCGAGCGCTTCCAGGCGGAAGTGCCGGCGCTGGAGAAACTGAAGCTGGTCTTCGGTCTGCAGCTCAAAGCCCACCACGACATCCAGCTCTACCGAGTCGAGCTGCCGGGCCCGCAGATCAAGAAGGACCTCTCCCAGGACGAGCGGGTGCTGGTCGAAATCGACCGGCCCCAGTTCAACGAGCTGGCCGAGAAGGGCACGATCAAGAGCTACCGCAAGGCGGTCGAGACCGGCCACATCAAGGCCAGCGGCGATTCGAACGTCCTCAAGCTGATCGCCCAGGTGGTCGAACGGCAAGAGGAACGGGCGAAATTGAAAAAAGTTCACTGACGAG
>DATBXZ010000266.1:0-2140 GCA_036513995.1 Solirubrobacterales bacterium
GACTTCCGTGCCGAGGAGCGGACCTTCGCGATGGTCGCCCAGCTGGCCGGGCGCAGTGGCCGCGGCGAGGCCGGGGGAGAGGTGATCGTCCAGACCCTGGCCCCGAACGCCGCCAGCATCGAGCACGCCGCCCGCCACGACTCCGCCGGCTTCCTCGCCGGGGAGCTGCGCCGTCGCGAGCTGCTGCGCTATCCGCCTTACTCGCACCTGGTCCGGATCGGCTTCGCCTCCGAGCAGGAGGCGCGGCTGGAAGCCGCCGCCACGAACGTCGCCACCGAGCTGCGCCAGGAGCTGCCGGGAGGATCCGAGCTGCTCGGCCCGGCGCCTATGTTCCGCGTCCGCAACCGCCACCGTCGCCGCATCCTGATCAAGGCCGAGGACCGGGTCGGTGCCGTCGCCGCCGTCCGCGGCGTGGTCGACCGCCTTGCCGCCGACCGCTCGCTCAAGGGCGTCGCGATCGGAGCGGACGTGGACCCGCAGTAGGTCCATACAATCGATTCGTGAGCGATGAGCAGGCGATAGAGGCCGAAGAAGAAGAGCGGCAGCTCGAAACCGAGCTGCTGGAGCGTCGCGAGGCGGCCCTCGCCAACGTCGTCAAGTTCGGCGATCCGGTGCTGAAGAGCGTCGCCTCGCCGGTCGCCAGCTTCGGCCCCGAGCTGCGGGCCGAGATCGAGCGGATGATCGCGATCATGCGCGACGGGATGGGCGTCGGGCTCGCCGCCACCCAGCTCGGCGTCTTGCGCCGGCTGCTGGTCTTCCAGAGCAGCTCCGACAGCGAGCCGGCGGCGCTGGTCAACCCCGTGATCGAGTGGCTCTCCGACGAGGGCTCGCTCGCCGAGGAGGGCTGCCTCAGCCTGCCCCGGGTCTCGATGGACGTCGAGCGGCCCCTGCACGTCCGCGTCCGCGGCCGCGACGGCGAGGGCGGGCCGGTCGAGATCACGGCCTCGGGTCTGGAGGCGCGCGTCCTCCAGCACGAGATCGACCACCTGGATGGGATCCTGATCCTCGATCGCACCAGCCGCGACCAGCGCAAGGGCGCCCTGCGGGCGCTGCGCGAAGGCGGCAGCTACAGCCCCCCCGGCGACGACGAGGCCGGGGACGAGGGCGAGCTTCGCGAGCCGCGCACCGACGCGTGAGTACGGTCTACCTCGGCACCTCCGACTTCGCCGCCACCGTCCTGCGGACGCTGGCCGGCTCCGCGCACCGCCCGGCCCTGGTGGTGACGCCGCCCGACCGTCCCCAGGGACGGGGCCGCAAGCTGACCCCCCCGCCAACCGCCGCGGCCGCCGCCGAGCTGGGGATCGAGCTGCTGCAGGCCGGGGACGTCAACGACGGGGCGGCGCGCGAGCGGATCGCCGCTGCCAGGCCCAGCGCCGTGATCGTCTGCGCCTTCGGCCAGCTGATCCGCGAGCCGCTGCTCTCCGAGCACCTGATGCTGAACGTGCACCCGTCGCTGCTGCCGCGCTGGCGCGGGGCGGCGCCGATCGAGCGGGCGATCATGGCCGGCGACAGCCGCACCGGCGTCTGCGTGATGAAGCTCGTCGCCGGCCTCGATGCCGGGCCGGTGGCGCTGAGCGCGGAGGTGCCGATCGGAGCCGACATGGATTTCGAGGCGCTCTCCTCGACCCTGGCCGGGATCGGCGGCGAGCTGCTCGTCCGCGCTCTCAACCTCGCCGCCGCGGACGAGCTCGAGTTCACCGAGCAGGACGAGGCGAAGGTGACCTACGCCGAGAAGATCGACCCGGCGGAGCGCCGGCTCGACCCCTCGCGCCCGGCGACCGAGCTGGCCGCCGTGATCCGTGCCTTCACCCCGCACGTCGGCGCCTACCTCGAGACCGCCGACGGCGAGCGGCTCGGTGTCCGCCGCGCCCGCGCCGTCGACGTCAGCGTCAGGACCGGGGCGCTGAAGTCCGAGTGGGGGGCGCTGCTGGTCGGCTGCTGCCGCGGGGCGCTGCGGCTGGAGGTCGTGCAACCGCCGGGTGGCAAGCCGATGGCGGTCGACGCCTATCTGCGCGGCCACTCGCTGCCGAAGTTGCCGTGATCGCGCCGGCCCGCTCGCTCGCCTTCGCGACGATCCGGGAGACCTTCGAGCGCGACGCCTTCACCGAGCGGGCCTTCCGCGCCGGCGCCGAGCGCCTCG
>DATBXZ010000267.1:0-4201 GCA_036513995.1 Solirubrobacterales bacterium
CCGAGGTTGGTCGCGCCGCAGACGAACGGCACCTCGAAGGCAAGCTTCTCGATGTGGTTGACCTCGTCGGCCGGGGTCAGCACCTCGGACTCGTCGATGTAGTCGACGCCGAGCGACTGCAGCACCTGGGCCTCGACGAAGTGGCCGATACGGCACTTGGCCATGACCGGGATCGTCACCGCCGCCTGGATCCCCTTGATCATCGCCGGGTCGGACATGCGGGCGACGCCGCCGTCGCGGCGGATGTCGGAGGGGACGCGCTCCAGCGCCATCACCGCGCAGGCACCGGCGTCCTCGGCGATCTTCGCCTCCGCGGGCGTGACCACGTCCATGATCACGCCGCCCTTCAGCATCTCGGCAAGGCCGGTCTTCAGCCTGAAAGTCGCGCGCTCAGTCACGCGCCCCATATTACGGAGGCGCGACTTACTTGAGTTTGTAGGCGCGGATGCGGTCTTTGTGAGCGGCTTCGTCGCGGGCGTAGAGCCCGTGAGCGAGTGCCTGGACCAGCGCCATCAGCGCCGTGTTGGAGCGCGCGAAGGAGGGGCTGTTGGAGGAGAAGTAGAGGGTCAGCTCGGCGTGCTCGCCGACCTCCGACATCGTCGCGTCGGAGATCGCCAGGGTGCGGGCGCCGCGGTGCAGAGCCAGTTTCATCGCCCGCAGCAGGAGCGGGTGGGCGCGGCCGGCGGAGAGGGTGATGACGAGCGTGTCTTCGCCGATGCGGCCGAGCCGCTGCAGGGACTCGCCACCGGTGCTGGCGACGATCTCGGCCCTGATGTCCAGCAGGCTGAGGGTGTGGCGCAGGTAGCTGGCGAAGAAGGCCATCTGGTCGACGCCGACGATGACGATGCGCTGGGCCGTGGCGAGCGCGGCGACGGAAGCGTCGACCTGCTCGGGGGTCAGCTTGCGGGCCGTTTCCTCGAGGTTGGCATAGTCGGCGCTGAGCGAGCCCTCGAGCTCGGAGTGGTCGAAGGAGAAGAGGGCGCCGCCGTTGGTCGCGGCGCCGGCGATCGTCGTCCGGTACTCCTCGATCGCCGCCTGCTGCAGCTCCGGGTAGCCCTCGAAACCGAGGGCCTGGGAGAAGCGCACCACCGTCGATGAGGAGGTGCTCGCTCTCCGGGCCAGCTCCTCGGCGGTGAGGAAGGCGGCCTCGTCGAGATGGTCGACTATGTAGCGGGCTACGTCTTTCTGGGAGCGCGAGAACTCTTCGAAACGCTCCTGGATGTAGTCGGAAAGGCTCTTGAGCTGGGGTGGCTTCGTCGCAGTCTTGGTCACGGCGGTCGATTTCGCCGAACCTCACCCTTTCCCTTCTTGCGAGCTCACACTCGTGTGCGTATCGCGATCTCGATCTGGTTGGATTGGACGCAGCGATGAACCTGGAAGAGGCCCTGCGCCTGACCAACCGCAACATGATCGCCTTCGACCTGGTGCTGGGCAGCGCCGCGATCGCGGCGCCAGCCGCGACCCTGAGAGTGCTCGGCCACGACGAGCCCGGGCCCGACGCCAAGCACCTCTTCCGCCGCTGCGGGCCGATCTGGCTCACCTTCGCCGCCGCCCATGCCGTCGCCGACCGCCGCGGCACCCCGGGCGACTGGCAGGCGCTGGCCTGGCTACGCGGCACCGAGATCGCCACCGACGCGCTCTGGGCCGGCTCACCGGCGGTCAGCAGGCCGGGCGCGAAGCTGGGGCTGCGACTGGCCGGGGTCGCCAACTTGGCGATGGCCGCCGGCTTCGCCTGGATGTCGAGGCGATGAGATGGGCCAGTTCGACGGCCAGCCGAGCATCCGCTGGAGCCTCCGCGGCCTCAACGAAGAGGGCGACGAGGCCTGGCTGATTCGCGGCATCGCCCGCAAGCTCTACCACTGCCCCGGCTGCCACGGCGACATCGACGTCGGCGCCGAGCACACGGTCGTCCAGTACGTGCGCCGGCTCGGCGGCACGGACCATCACCACTGGCACCGGCGCTGCGCTGAAGAGCTGCTGATCCCCGAGCTGGGGAGCCTGAAGCGAGTGCCCGCCTCGGAATCGAGTCGGTCGAAGCTCGAAACCCGCGGCAAGCACAAGTCCGGTCGCAGGCGCCGCTAGCGTGAGCTTCCTGCGCCGGCTGGGCTCCTTCTACGGGCGCATCGCCAGCACCTACCGTGCGAAAGTGGGCTCGCTGGTGCTGCTGGCCGCGGTCGTCTTCGTCCCGATCGGCTTCCTCGACGCGCTCACCGCCGGAGTCGCAGTCGAAACGCTCGATCCCGGCAGCTTGATCAAGCTCGCGGCGGCGATCGGCGCGGTCGCGGCGATCACGATGACCGGCCTGCTCGGCGAGGTCTTCTACAGCGGCGCCGTCGCGGTCTCCCTCGCCCACCCCGCTCACGAAGAGGCGCCGTCGATCGGCGAAGTCGCCCGCCGCCTCGACTACCGCCGGCTGATCCTGGTCGACATCGCCTACGTCGCCCTCGTCATCGTCGGCCTGGTCGCCTTCTTCATCCCCGGGATCCTCGTCTTCGTCTGGTTCGGGCTGGCCGGCCCGGTGGTCGAGCTGGAGGGACGGCCCGTGCTCGAGGCGCTGCGCCGCAGCGCCTCCCTGGTCCGTCACAACTTCTGGCTGGTCCTGCTCGTCCTCGGCCCGGTCGAGCTCGTCGGCGACGCGGTCGGCGAGCTCGTCAACCACCTCGTCCACGGCGTCCTCGGCGACACCTTCCTCGCGACCTGGGTGGCGGAGTCGGCATCGAACATCGTCTTCACCCCGGTCTTCGCGGTGGCGGTGGTGCTGCTGACCCTCGACCTGATCGCCGCCAAGGACGGGGCCTGACCCGGCTCAGCTCGTCCCGTTCATGCTCATCAGGCCGATCGTGTGGCCCTCGGGATCGGAGAAGAGGCCGATCGTCCCGCTCGGGATGTCCATCGGGCCCATCACCCGGCTGCCGCCCAGGGACTCCGCCTTGGCCAGCCCCGCCTCGACGTCCGCCACCTGCACGTAGAAGGTGACGTGGCCGTCGTCTCCCTCTGGCGCCTGGCCGATTCCGCCCGGAATTCCCTCGCCACCGGTCTCGATCCCCGTGTACGGCATCGCCTCCATGTCGGTCAGCTTCCAGTCGAAGAGCCCGGAGTAGAAGCCGTTCATGGCCTCACGGTCCCTCGCCGCCACTTCGAACCACATCGTCGGGTTGCCCATCGTCGATTCCTCTCGTCGTTCGGTTGTCAGCTCTGGTCGCCCTGGGGCGTTCCAAATTTGTCCGGGCCCGGATCCGCCCCCGTCGCGGCGACGCTGAGCCGATCCATGTAGTGACGCCAGCCGTGGCCGTGTTTCTCCGCAGATTCGGAGCTCGGAAGGTCGTGGTGGATCAGCCGCAGGTGGGTCCCGTCGCCGTCCACCGCCAGCAGGACTTCGACCCTGGAGGAACCGGGTTTGGTGACGCTGTCCTCGCCCTCCCAGCCCCAGGTGAAGACCACCTTGCGGGGACGGTCCAGCTCCACGTACTCGCCGGAAGCCACCGCCTCGTCGTTGATGTCGCAGCGGAAGCCACCGCCCGGGCGCGGATCGAGGTCGGCCGAGCGACCCATCCACTGGACCATCCGGTCGGGGTCGACGAAGAAGTCGAAGACAGTCTTAGGGCTTGCCGCGATTCGAGTCTCTACCTCTACCGCGTCCACCGTCTCTGCGTTTGCCACGTTTGTCCCTCCTCTGCTGCTCCAGCTCGGCGGCCAACTTCAGCCGCTCGAGACGATCGGTCCAAAACTGGTCCATGAAGTCGCGCAGCCCGGCAAGCCCTTCGGGCCGGGCGCGGTAGTAGCGGCTGGCTCCCTGGCGCCGCTCGCTCAGGAGGCCGGCGCCGCGCAGCACCGTCAGGTGCTGGGAGACGGCCGGGCGCGAGACCTCGAAGTTGGCGGCGATCTCACCGGCGCTGAGCTCGTGCTCCCGCACCAGGGCCAGGATCTGCCGCCGCCGCGGCTCGGCGATCGCGCGGGCGACGAGATCGACTTCGTCGTGCTTGGCCGTGGAGGTCATCGACCGTTATTTAAGCAGATAGTTACGTAAGTTGACTCTTACGAGTCACGGTTCGCCGTCACTCACAACCATCGCTCAACCTTTGTCCCAGAATCCGGCACCTAGACTGGACCGTGCCGATGCCGCCACGCTTGCTCATCCCCGTCCTCCTGGTGGCCTTCGGCCTGCTCGGCGCCGGCCTGGCCCAGGCGGAGCTGAGCCAGG
>DATBXZ010000268.1:0-2871 GCA_036513995.1 Solirubrobacterales bacterium
ATGGACTTGAAGTGCTCGAGGATCGCGCCGGCGTCCTCAACGTGCTCGATCGTCTGCAGGAAGACGATCGCATCGCAGGGCTCGGCGAAGCTTTCGACCAGGTCGCGCTCGAAGCGGAGGTTGGAACGCACGTAGCGCAGCCGCGCGTGCTCGTGGGCCTCGGGGTTGGCGTCGACGCCGACCACACTTGCCGCGGTGCCGGCCAGCACGCCTGAGCCGTAGCCCTCGCCGCAGGCCATGTCGACCACCCGCAGGCCGGCGGCCCGCGCCGCGATCCACTCGTAGACGACGAGGTGGCGCCGGTACCAGTAGTTCTCCTCCGGCACGTCGGGCAGCGTCCGCTCGCCGGTCAGCGGCAGCGGCGGCACGCCCGGGGGCTGGTTCAGCTGCAGGTACTCCTCCGGCATCGGGGCAACGCTATTGAGCGCCCTGCACTCCGTGCATTGCGCCGTTCCACGTAGAGTTCCGCGCCGATGCCGGCCTCCCCCACCGCCACCCCGGAGCACATCAAGGACGTCAACACCCGCTATCACGACGCCGCCGCCGACGAATACGACGCCAAGTGGGGCATCGACTTCGGCGACACCGGTCAGGAGCAGGTGCGCCTGAAGCTGGTCAAGGCGCTCGGCGGGCAAGACGGGCGGTCCTTCGGCGACGCTCTGGAGATCGGCTCCGGCACCGGCTACTTCTCGCTCAACCTGGTCCAGCTCGGTGTGATCGATCGCCTCACGGCGACCGACATCTCGCCGGGCATGCTGAAGCGGCTCAGCGCCACCGCCGAGGGGCTCGGCGTCGCCGGCGTCACCACCGTCGCCACCGAGGCCGAGACGCTGCCCTTCGAGGACGAGAGCTTCGACCTCGTCCTCGGCCACGCCGTCCTCCACCACATCCCCGACCTCGACCGCGCCTTCGCCGAATTCCGTCGCGTGCTGCGACCCGGCGGGATGATCGCCTTCGCCGGCGAGCCCTCGCGCTACGGCGACCGCCTGGCGGCGCTGCCGAAGCAACTGGGGATGCTGGCGGCCCCCGCCTGGAGGCGGCTGACCGGCGCCCGGCGCCGTGCCGTCGCCGAGGCCGACCTCTCCAACGGCCACTCGCTGGAGGGCGAGGTCGACGTCCACGCCTTCGCCCCCGCCGACCTGCGCAGGCTGCTGCGCGACGGCGGCTTCGAGGACCGGCACGTCGGCGGCGAGGAGCTGCTCTCCAACGCCTGGGGCTGGGGGCTGCGCACGGTCGAGTCCAGCGCCGAGCCGGACTCGGTCCCCTGGGGCTGGCGCAACTTCGCCTTCCGCAGCTACATCGCCCTGCAGAAGGTCGACACCCGCCTGCTCGAGCCGCACCTGCCGGCCGAGCTCTTCTACAACCTGCTCGTCTCCGCCCGCAAGCCGGCGTAGCTCGGTTACCTCGAAGGGCTGGGGGAGGGTGCGGGTGTCCCTCTCCTTCGCTGGGCTATTCGCATCGGGACTCGACCTCGGACGGCCGCTAAGTCACCAGGCGAATAGCCCAGCGAGGGAGAGAGGTACCCGACCCCTCCCCCCACGCACCTCCCGAAGTAAGTCGTCCCTAGTCCCGTCCGAGCCGGGCCCGGAAGAGCTTCACCTTGGAGTCGATCCCCTTGAGCCTCCGCTCGCCGATGTAGGTGTAGGCGTAGCCCTCCTCCGCCGCCTCCTTGACCGCGGAGTCGACGACGACGCTGCCGGGCCGGGCGACGCCGGTGATGCGGCTGGCGAGGTTGACCGGGCGGCCGTAGTAGTCGCCCGACTGGGGGAGGACCGAGCCGCAGGCGAGGCCGGCGCGCAGCAGCGGGAACTCGTCGCCTTCCGCTTCGGCGGCGGCGATCAGGGCCAGGCTCGCCGCCAGCATCGGCTCGGGCTCGGTGCAGACGAACATCACCGCGTCGCCGATCGTCTTCACCAGCCGCACCGGCGGTTCGGCGACGGCGCTGGCCATCTCCTCCAGGCGCCCCGCGACCAGGCCCAGCTCCTCGGCCGGGATCTCCTCGCCGAGCCTGGTGAACTCGACCAGGTCGGCGAAGCAGACGGTGAGGTTGACGGTGCCGCCAACGGCACCCGAGGCGAGGTCGGCGGTGGCGATCACGTCGCGGCGGATCTGCTCGAGCATGTTCGCCTG
This sequence comes from Solirubrobacterales bacterium, assembly GCA_036513995.1. Lineage (GTDB taxonomy): Bacteria > Actinomycetota > Thermoleophilia > Solirubrobacterales > 70-9 > VAYN01. The sequence continues at coordinate 2,131 of DATBXZ010000268.1, forward strand.
CAGGGCGTGGACGATGGTCGGGCCGACCAGCGGCATCATGAACTCGGCCGCCGCGGCGAAGCGCAGGGCGAGGTCGCGCTCGCTGTCGCCCGGCTGGGCCAGGGTTTTGATCACCAGCTCACGGTTGGCCTCGGCGATCCGGGAGGTGCCCATGCCGATCGTGCGGGCGACCTGGAGCATCCCCTCCTCCGGCAGACCGGCATCGCGGAACGCCTTCATCCGCCGCGCCGCCTCGAGGTCGGCCTCGGTCCCGCGCGGTTCGTCGGGGTCGGCGTAGGGAACGCCGAGCGCGGCGCTGAAGCGGCGCAGCTGCTCGAGGTCGATGCCGGCGATCTCGGCGATTTCGCGGGCCGTGTAGCGGCGCCCGTCGCCGGCCAGCGTGCGCTCGACCGGCAGCAGCGCCAGCCGCCCGGCATTGACGGCATCGCGCAGCTCCTCCAGCGAGACGCCGTCGGCGGCGAGCTCCTCGAGCAGGGCGAGCCGTGCCTGCCGCGCGTCGCCATCGAGGTCGTCGAGCAGGCCCTCCGCAGCGAAGTCGATCTCGGGAGCGGTGGCCATCGCCGCATTCTCGCCTAATCGGCGTAGGCGACCGCGCCGCCGCGGCGGGGGTCGCCGGCGCCGCTGAGGGCGCCCGTCGCGGGATCGCGGGCGACGGCCTGGACGCCGCCGAAGAAGAGGTTGATCTCGGGACGGCGGGCGACGGCCAGGCCGCGCGCCTCCAGCCGCGCCAGCGCCGCCTCG
>DATBXZ010000269.1:0-5047 GCA_036513995.1 Solirubrobacterales bacterium
GCACGACCGGGCAGGAGCGGGAAGCCGGCTTGAAGGCGCCGATCATCGCCGTCGCGCGAGCGGCCCCTTCGCGGCCGATCGCCTCGGGGTCGAGGTCGTCGGGACCGCGGGCAAGCCCGAAGCCGAGCCCGGTCTCCCGCGCTCCCTCGCCCTCGGCCAGGGCCTGCAGGTAGGCGAAGCAGTCGGAGGACTCGTACTCGCCGGCGAGGCCGGTCGAGGAGGCGATCGCGACCCGCTCGGCGGAGTCCGCGTAGACCACCTGCTCGACCCCGACCACGCGCGGGTCGGCGGCCAGCGCCGTGCGCTCGACCGTCAGCGCCAGCTCCGCCGCCCGCCCCGTGGTCCAGGCGGTGACGGAGGGATCGCTCAACCCAGGCAGCGCCTCGACCGTCGCCGGCCGTGGCGGTGCCGCGAACTCGTCCTCGTCGGCCACCGCCGCCGCCCCGGCGGCGCGAGCGGCGATCGCTGCCACGCCGACCGCGGAGAGATCGGTGCCGTAGGCGTAGCCGACCCGGCCGCCGATCCAGGCACGGACGCCGATGCCGCTCTGCGTCGCCGCGGTCAGGCTCTCGACCTCGCCGCCATGCACCCGCACCTCGCGGCCGCTGTCACGCGAGGCGTAGGCCTCGGCCTCCATCGCCCCGGCCGCCAGCGCCGCCTCGACCGCGCGGTCGGCGGTTGCGCTCAGCTCCGTCACAGTTCCGTTCCCCCGACCGTCATCGCCCGCACGCGGACGTGGCCCTGGCCGACGCCGACCGGGGCTTTCTGACCGCCCTTGCCACAGATCCCGGTCTTGACGAAGAAGTCGCCGCCGACCGCGTCGATCGCCATCAGCGCCTCCAGGCAGTTGCCGATCAGGGTGGCGCCGCGGCAGGGCCGGGTCACCTTGCCGCCCTCGATCAGGTACCCCTCGGAGACGCCGAAGACGAAGTCCCCGGTTGCCGGGTCGACCTGGCCGCCGGCGAAGGAGACGGCGTAGAAGCCCTGCTCGAGCTCGGCGATCATCGCCTCCGGAGTGGCGTCGCCGGGAGCGATGTACGTATTGGTCATGCGCGGGATCGGCAGGTGGCGGAAGCTCTCGCGGCGACCGTTGCCGGTCGTGGCGACGCCGTCGCGCTCGGCGGTGAGGCGGTCGTAGAGGTAGGAGGTGAGGCGCCCGTCCTCGATCACCTGCGTCTTCTCGGTCGGCGCCCCCTCGTCGTCGATCGCGTCGCTGCCCCACTCGTGCGGGAGGCGGCCATCGTCGTAGGCGTTGAGCAGCGGCTGCGCCACCTGCTCGCCGAGCTTGCCGGCGTAGACGCTGGCGCCCTTCTGGATGTGGTCGGCCTCGAGCCCGTGGCCGGTCATCTCGTGGAAGAGGACACCGCCGAAGCCGCCGCCGACCACCACCGGCATCGATCCCGATGGCGCCGGGCCGGCGTCGAGCAAGGTCAGCGCCTTGCGGGCGGCCTGCTCGGCGATCTGGCCGGGGTCGTCCTCGAGCAGCTCGAAGCCGCGGTGGGCGCCAAGGGTCTCCGCTCCGGTCTCGACCGCGTCGCCGCGGCGGGCGACCGCCTGGGCGCCGATCCGGGTGCGGGTGCGGTCGTCGCCGCTCAGCAGGCCCTCGGAGTTGGCGACGGCGACCTGGCGCCGCGCCTCCGCGTAGGAGGAGGTGAACTGGGCGATCTCCCCGCCCTGGCCGCGGGCGCGCTCGTCGAGCTCGCGCAACAGCTCCGCCTTGCGCTCGGCCGGGACGTCCTCGGGGCGGCGCTCGATCGCCAGCGGCGCCGTCGCCACGGCCTCGAGGGCACGCGGCTGGCGGCGCTCGCCGCGCAGCGCCCCGGCGGCCTCGTCGGCGGCGCGCTCGAGGTCGGCCGGGTCGAGGCCGTCGACGTGGGCGAAGTAGGTGGTGGCGCCGTCGACGACCCGCACCCCGGCGCCCTCCTCGGCGCCGGACTGGACTGCCTCGATCCGCGACTCGTCGATCGTCATCGAGAGCCCCTGCCGGCGTTCGGCGAAGACCTCGGCAAAGCGGCCGCCGTTGGCGAGCGCCCGCGCCAGCACCCGTTCGGCGACGGCTGGATCGAGCAGCTCACCCCCAGCCACTGTTCGCGATCCGCTCCCTCCTGAAGAATCAGATATGGACACTCGGTCGCTCCTCACTCACGGCTTCGGCCGTTTTCCCGCGACCTCGATCAGGCGGCCGGCGACGGCGAACAGCTCCGTGCCCGCGACCGAGTCGTCGGCATGGTCGGCGCTGCGCCCGTTCGGGTAATAGAGGCGGGCGAAGGGGCGGCGGGAGACACGGCGGCGGCGCATGTAGGCGGCGGCCTCGTCGGCGTAGCCGGAGACGCGATCGAGCAGCACCCGGTGCGGCTTGGGTGGCATCAGCTCCCTCCCCCGGACGCCAGGGCGAGGTCGCGCAGGGTCGAGCGCATGTCGAAGAACATCAGCGAGGAGAGCGCGAAGCGCTCGGTGACGGCGACCGCGGCGAGGCCGGCGTGGCGCAAGGCGAAGACCTCGCCCTGCTCGGTGGCGACATGGATTTGCTCGACCGGCTCGCCCCCGGCCCCGTCCGCTGTCGCGAACAGCGCCGCCACGTCCTCGCCCCAGCGCCCGGCGTCGCCGGCGGCGGCGAGCACGGCGCCCTCGGAGTCGAGGATCGCCGCCCCGCGCAGGTCGGGCGACATCTCGCCGAGGAAGGCCAGCGCGGCCTGCGCGGCGTCGCCCGGAGCGACCTCTGTGGCGGCAGCGTCGGCCATGTGAGTGAAAATACCGACCGTGTCCCTCGCCCGAGCCTCATGGATCATCGTCGTCGCGATCTGCGCGGTCGCCGCGGTCCTCTTCGCGCTCAGTGGCTACACCGGCTACACGATCACCCTGATCGCGGTCGGGCTGGCCGCCGCGGTCAACCTGCTGCCGCCTCCCTGAGCGCTCGCTAGCCAGAGCGGAAGGGGCCCGAGTCGCTGTCGTCGGGCTCGCGGAACGAGGTCTCCGGCTCGGCGTGGATCAGCACCTCGGCCTGGGGGATCTCGGCCTCGATCGAGTCGCGCATCTGGTGGGCCAGCTCATGGGCACGCTCGAGGCTGGTGCCGGAGCGGTACTGAACGTGGAAGTCGATGTGGCGGCGGCTGCCGGCACGGCGGGCGCGCAGCTTGTGGTACCCGGCCACCTCGGGCGTGCGGGCGGTGGCGATCGCCGCCTCGATCCGGTCCAGCTCGGCCTCCGGCAGGGTTTCGTCGACCAGCACGGCGGAGGAGCGACGGAGGATCCGGAAGCCCGCCCAGACGATCGCCACGGCGACGACCAGCGCCGTGATCGGGTCGAAGGCGGCGTCGCCGGTGATCTGGACCAGGGCGAGGCCGAGCAGCACCCCGGCCGAGGTCATCGCATCGGTGCGCAGGTGGGCTGCATCGCCCTCCAGTGCCTGCGATTCGTGCGCCTTCGCCTGGCGCGAGAGGACCGAGGAAACGCCGAGATTGGCGAAGATCGAGAAGGCCATCACCGCGATCCCGACCCCGAGCCTGTCGACTTCGGCGCCCTGGACCAGCTGACGGGTGGCCTCGTAGACGATCACCGCGGCACCGACCAGGATCAGCATCCCCTCGATCGCCGCCGCCAGGTTTTCGACCTTCTCGTGACCGTAGGGGTGCTCGGCATCCGCCGGCTCGTCGGCTTTGCGGACCGAGAAGAACGCGACCACGGAGGCAACCAGGTCGATCAGCGAGTGGACCGCCTCGGTGACGATCGCGATCGAGCCGGTGATCGCCCCGGCGACGAGCTTGAGCGCGATCAGGATCGCGTTGGAGGCGATCGAGAGCGCCGCCGCCCGGCTTTTGGTGCGGATCACGATGCCCCGGCCGCGGCCAGGCCGAGGTGCTCGGCGAGCTTGCGGACCGCGCGACCGCGGTGGCTGATCGCGTTCTTCTCGGCGGCGCTCAGCTCCGCATAGGTGCGGTGGTCGGCGGGCCCGGTGTCGTCGGGGACGAAGGCCGGGTCGTAGCCGAAGCCGCCGCTGCCGCGCCGCTCGCCGAGCAGACGGCCCTCGCAGCGCGCCTGGAAGACGTGCTCGGCGCCGGTCTCGTCGATCAGCGCGATCACGCAGACGTAGGCGGCGCGGCGGTCCCCGCCGGCGGCGTCGACTTCGCGCAACAGCTTGTCGAGGTTGACCTCGTCGCTGGCGCCCTCGCCGGCGTAGCGGGCCGAGTAGATCCCCGGGGCGCCGCCGAGGTCCTCGGCGGCGATGCCGGAGTCGTCGGCGATCGTCACCTCCCCGCTCGCCCGGTGCGCGGCCCGGGCCTTGATCAGCGCGTTGGCGGCGAAGCTGTCGCCGTCCTCGGGCGGCATCACCAATCCTGCCGGCAACGGCTTCAGCTCGACCGTAGGCAGCAGTTCCCTCATCTCCGCCAGCTTGTGCCGGTTGCCGGTGGCGAGGATCAACCGACCCGCTCCTGCACCTCCCGCAGGCGGGCGATGCCGCCCTCCGCGAGGGCGAGCAACTCGTCCAGCGATGCGCGGGATAGCGGCGTCCGCTCGGCCGTCGCCTGCACCTCGACCAGGCCGCCGTCGCCAGTCATGACGACGTTGGCGTCGACCTCGGCATTGGAGTCCTCGACGTAGTCGAGGTCGCAGAGCGGCCGGCCGTTGACCATGCCGACGCTGATCGCGGCGACCGTCCCGTTCAGCGGCAGCGTCTCCAGCGCTTTCTTGTCCACGAGTTTCTGGAAGGCCTGGCGCAGGGCCACGTAGCCACCGGTGATCGCCGCGCAGCGGGTGCCGCCGTCGGCTTCGAGCACGTCGCAGTCGACGTAGACGCTCCGTTCGCCGAGCGCCTTGAAGTCGCAGACCACGCGCAGGCTGCGGCCGATCAGCCGCTGGATCTCCACCCCGCGACCGTCCTGCTTGCCCCGGTCGCGCTGCTTGCGGTCGCCGGTCGAGGCCGGGAGCATCGCGTACTCGGCGGTGACCCAGCCTTTGCCGCGGCCGGCCATCCAGCGCGGCACCTGCTCGGAGACCGAGGCGGTGCAGATCACCCGCGTGCGGCCGACCGAGATCAGCGCCGAACCGT
>DATBXZ010000270.1:0-3407 GCA_036513995.1 Solirubrobacterales bacterium
CGGCTCCTCCAGCCCGATCCGGCCCGGCTCGACCTCACGCAGGGTTTTCTTCTGTTCCGGCGTCAGCCAGCAGCGATCGCGGTGGTTCGGGTCCGCGGGCAGGCGCGCCTCGAGCCCCGGCACCTGGCTGCATTTGCCGAACTCATGCGGACAACGCGGGCGGAAGGCGCAGCCGGTCGGCAGGTTCAGCAACGACGGCGGCGCGCCGCTGATCTGCGGCAGCCGCTTTGGCCGCGGCCGGTCGAGCCGGGTCAGCGACCCGAGCAGGCCCCAGGTATAGGGGTGCTGGGGGTCGTAGAAGATCTCGTCCAGTGTCCCTTCCTCGACCACCCGCCCGGCGTACATCACCAGCACCCGGTCGGCGACCTCGGCGACGACGCCGAGGTCGTGGGTGATCAGGATCGTCGCCACCCCGCGCTCGCGGTTGAGGCGCTCGAGCAGGCGCAGGACCTGGGCCTGGATCGTCACGTCGAGCGCGGTGGTCGGCTCGTCGGCGATCAGCACCTCCGGTTCCAGCGCCAGCGCCATCGCGATCATCGCCCGCTGCCGCATCCCACCGGAGAATTCATGCGGGTAGTCGTCGACCCGCCGCTCCGCATCGGGGATCCCGACCGAGTCCAGCAGCTCCACCGCCCGCCCGCGCGCCTCGGCCTTGGAGACGTCGCCGCGGTGCGCCCGGATCGCCTCGACGATCTGGGCGCCGAGGCGGTAGACCGGGTTGAAGGAGGTCATCGGGTCCTGGAAGACCATCCCGATCCGCTCGCCCCGCACCTTGCGCAGCACCGCTTCGCTCGCGTCCAGCAGCTCCTCCCCGCCGAGCCGCACCGAGCCCTCGATCCGCGCGTTGGGCGAGCGGGTCAGCCCGAGGATCGTCTGCGCGGTGACGCTCTTGCCGGAGCCGGACTCGCCGACGATCGCCAGCACCTCGCCGGCGGCGAGGTCGAAGCTGACCCCGTCGACCGCCTGCAGGAGGCCGCCTTCGGTCGCGAAGCCGACCCGCAGGTCCCTGGCGGAGAGCAGCGGTGCGGGGCTCATCGGGCCGAGGCCCCCAGCCGGATCCGCGGATCGAGATAGGCGTAGACGACGTCGGCGAGGGCGTTGAAGAGGACGACGAAGAAGGCGCCGAAGATGGTGATCGCCATCAGCGGCGGCAGGTCGAGGTTGGCGATCGCTTCGGCCGCGTACTGGCCGACCCCGCCGAGGCTGAAGATCACTTCGGTGATGATCGCGCCGCCGAAGAGGGTGGCCCCGAAGTCGAGTCCGAAGAGGGAGACGATCGGGATCAGCGAGTTGCGGAGGACGTGGCGGACCATCACCCGCTTCTCGTCGAGCCCCTTGGCGCGGGCGGTCCGCACGTAGTCCTCGCGCATCACGTCGAGCATGTTGGAGCGCAGCAGGCGGCTGTAGAAGCCGGTGTTGAGGATCGCCAGCGTGAACCAGGGCAGGATCAGGTGGTAGGCCCACTGGACCGGATCTTCCAGCAGCGGCACGTAGCCGCTCGCCGGGAACAGTTCGATCTTGTAGGTGAGGAAGTAGAGGAAGAGGGTGGCGATCAGGAAGACCGGGATCGAGATCCCTCCCACCGCGCCGATCGTCAGCGCCCGGTCGAGCCAGCTGCCGGCCCTGGTTGCCGAGAGGTAGCCGGACAGCACGCCGAAGAAGAGCCAGATCACGGCGGCGCCGATGCAGAGCGAGAAGCTGGTCGGGATCCCTTCGACGATCCTTTCGTCGACGTTGAGCTCGTCGCCGTAGGAGATCAGTTCGCCGGTGAAGATCTTCTTCATCGTCTCGAAGTACTGAACCGGCAGCGATTCGTCGAAGCCCCAGTCCTTTTCGATGCTCTTGACCAGGGTGGGGGTGGCGTTCTTGCCCGCCAGCCGCTGTGCCGGGTCGGAGTTGGGGATCAGGTTGAAGATCGCGAAGACCAGCACCGAGACGGCAAAGAGGACCAGCACCATCCCGATCAGGCGCCTGATCACGAAACGGCCCATCAGATTGCCCCCCCGGCGGCGGACTCGGCCGCCTCGGCGCGAACCATGCGTACCTTCGAACGTGGGTCGAGGGCGTCGCGCAGCCCGTCGCCGAAGACGTTGAGCGAGAGCACCGTGAGCAGGATCAGCACCCCCGGGGCAAAGGCCAGCAGCGGCGAGGTGTAGATCGATTCGCTCCCCAGCGAGACCATCTTCCCCCAGGAGGAGTTGGGCGGCTGCACGCCGGCGCCGAGGAAGGAGAGCGAGGCCTCGAGCAGCATGTTGTTGGCGATGTTGAGGGTGAAGAAGACGATGATCGTCGACCAGAGGTTGGGCAGGAGCTCGGCGAACATGATCCACAGCGACCCCGCGCCCTGCGCGACCGCGGACTCGACGAACTCTTTCTCGCGCATCGCCAGCACCTCGCCGCGAATCGGGCGCGCCATGTACGGGGTGTAGACGACGGCGATGATCAGGATCGGGATCCAGATCGAGTTGCCCGCCATTTCGATCGGGCCGATCTTGAGGCCGCCGACCGCGAGCGCGGTCCCCAGGGCGATTCCCAGGAGGACCACCGGGAACGACCAGATCACGTCGAGGGCGCGGGTGATGATGCCGTCGGTCCAGCCCTTGTAGTAGCCGGCCAGCAGCCCCAGGATCGTCGCCAGGATCGTCGTGATCAGGGCCGAGGTGAGGCCGATGAAGAGCGAGGTGCGCCCGCCGTACATCAGCCGCACCATCTCGTCGCGGCCGAGGCCGCCGTCGGCACCGAGGAAGAACTTGCCGCCGGCGCCGAACCAGACCGGCCCGATCGGCTTGCCTTCGACGTCGACGACTTCGCGCTGTTCGCCGTCGACGCTGATCTTCTCCGTCGTGTGGGTCGTGTTCGGCCCGGTGTGCGCGACGTGGTTCGCCCAGAGCGGCGCCGCCAGCACGAAGACGACGATCAGGAGGAAGAGGCCGAGCGAGGCGAGCGCGACGCGATTGCTCCGCAGGCGCCGGTAGGCCAGGTACCAGGGGCTATGGCCCTCGCTACCGGCTTCGCTCGGAGCAGCGGGAAATCCTCCATCCGGCTGGGGCTCGAGCGCCACACCCCTATTCTGACCGGCCCCTCGGCCGGTTTACTTGAATTCGAAGCTGGTCAGGTACTGGCCGAAGGTCGAGCTGAAGATGACGTTTTCGAAGTTGATCGCGCTGGAGACGAAGGTCGACAGCGTCCGCGTCCCGTACGGGGCCCACGGCGCTTCTTCCATGTATCCCCGGTCGAGCGCTTCGTAGGCCTTTTCCTGTTCGGGCCCGAGCTGTTCTTCCCCGAGCCGCGAGATTTCCTCGTTGAACTTCGGGTTGTCGATTTCGGCGAAATTGTTGTTGTTGGTCGGGAGGATGCTTTCGCCGGCCAGCAGTGGCTGGAAGAAGTCGTTCGGGTGCGGGTAGTCC
>DATBXZ010000271.1:0-2944 GCA_036513995.1 Solirubrobacterales bacterium
TCGGCGTTGCGTTCGTGGCGCTGCGCCGAGGCGGCGTCGCCCTCGCCGTTGGCGGCCGGGTCGCCGCCGCTGCCCTCGCCGGGGCGCTCGGCGGTGGCGACGGCCCCCGCCTGCGGTTGCGCCTCGGGCTGGTCGGTCGCAGCGGCGATCTCCGCTTCGCTCTCCTCGTCGCCGAGCTCGGCCATCGCCACGTCGTCGGCGAAGGCCGGCACGCTGCCCTCCGCCTCGGCAATGCGGAGGCGGCGGCGCACGAAGCCCGGCTCGCGTTCCTTCCAAGCGGTCAGCACCGGCGAGGCGATGAAGATCGAGGAGTAGGTGCCGGAGGCGATCCCGACCAGCATCGCGAAGGCGAAGTCCTGCAGGGTCGCGCCGCCGAAGACCAGCAGCGAGGTGACCGCGAGCATGGTCGAGAAGCTCGTCGCCAGCGAACGCGTCAGCACCTCGCTCATCGAGCGGTTGACGATCTGCGAGAAGGCGGCTCGCGGCATCCGCGGCACGTTCTCGCGAATGCGGTCGAAGACGATGATCGTGTCGTAGATCGAGTAGCCCAAGATGGTCAGGAAGGCGGCGACGGTACCGCTGCTCACCTCTTTCCCCGTCAACGAGTAGACACCGGCCGTAATCAGGATGTCGTGGAAGATCGCGATCAGGACCGGCACCGCGAACTTCGGGTCGAAGCGCAGCGCCACGTAGCCGCAGATCACCAGCAGCGAGAAGATCAACGCCTTGAGGGCGCTGTTGGCCACCTGCTGGCCGAAGGTCGGACCGACGCTGGTGCTGTCGAAGCCGTTTTCGACGACGCCGAATTCGGCGCCGAGGACCCGCTCGGCCTCCTTCACTTCACCCGGGCGCAGCTGGTGCGACTGAATCTGGAAGACGTTGGCGCCGAAGTTCGGGTCCGTCACCTGCTGCACCTCCTCGCCGCTGATCCCGACCGAGTCGAGGGCTTCGCGCACCCCTTCCTCGTCGGTCGGCTTCTGCAGCGCGGCGGTGATCCGCGTTCCCGACTCGAAGTCGATCCCGAAGTTGAGCTGCTTGGTCGCCAGCGCCAGGGCGCCGACCAGGAGGATGCAGCCGGAGATCGAGAAGAACCAGCGGCTGGCACCCATGAAGTCGAAGTGCCAGCGCACGCCTTTGCCGCCGGCCCCGAGCGCGCTCGGGGAGCGCAGCAGGCGTGAGCGGCTCATGCTGCCCAGCAGCGCCTGGGTGAAGACGACCGCGGTCAGCAGCGAGACGATCGTGCCGACGCCGAGGGTGAAGGCGAAGCCTTTGACGCCGGAGGTCGCCAGCACGAAGAGGATGAAGGCGGTCAGCAGGGTGACGACGTTGGCGTCGATGATCGTGCTGATGCCGCGTTTGTAGCCAGCGCTGATCGCGCTCGACATCGAGCGGCCCGCCCGCACCTCCTCCTTTATTCGCTCGAAGATGACGATGTTGGAATCGGCGGCGACGCCGATCGTCAGCACCAGCCCGGCGATCCCCGGCAGGGTCAGGGTGATCGGGATCAGGTTGATCAGGGCGAAGAAGATCACCCCGTAGGCAGCGAGGGCGATCGAGGCGATCAGGCCGAGGAAGCGGTAGTAGAGGAGCAGGAAGAGGACGACGAGGGCGAGGCCGATGATCCCCGCCTTGACCCCGGCGTGTAGGGCCTGCGTGCCCAGGGTCGCGGAGACCTGGGTCTCGCTGATCAGCTTGAGGCTGATCGGGAGGGCACCGATCTGCAGTGTCGTCGCCAGTTCCTGGGCCTCCCCGACGTCCTGGAAGCCACCGGAGATCTGAGCGCCTTCGCGGCCGTCGATCCCGTCCGGGTTTTCGGAGAAGTTGATGATCGGCCGAGTCTTGACTTCGTTGTCGAGGACGACCGCGAAGTGCCCCGACAGCGCCGCCGCCTGTTCGCCGCTGACCGGCCCGATCGCCTGTGCCTGACCGCGCTGGGCGATCTGGCGGGTGACTTCCTGGAAGGCTTCGCGGCCCTTGTCGGTGAATTTGAAGCTGACGTTCGGTTGGTTGTTCTGCCCGTATTCCTGCTTCGGTTCGGTGATGTCCGTGCCGGAGAGCGCCGGGTTGTCGCGCAGGGCGAACCAGCCCGGCTTGGCGGTCTGGTCGGACTTGCCGGATTGGTCCGTCGGGTATTCGGAGACCAGGATCGTGCCGGCCGGGATTTCGACCACGAGGCCGTCCTTCGGCAGTTTCTTGCCGGTCGGGCTGACGTAGAGGTCCTTCTTGTTCAGCTCCGGGCCGGCGAGCAGTTCGTGTGGCTCTTCCTTGGCGAACAGGTAGTAGCGCGGTTTCGCGACCGTGCAGTTCTCGCACTTGGTATCGGGCTCCTGTTCGGCCGCCAGCTGCGCGGCTTCGTAGGCGGTCGGGTAGGCCCCGGCGTGGATCAGCTGTTGATTCTCGCTGCTCTTGGCGTTGCGGCCGGCTTCCTTCCAGCGTTTTTCGGACGCTTTCAGGGGCCCCGGCGGAGGCTGCTTGCCGGGGTGGCCGCCGATCGTGAACTCGGGCCCGAGCAGGTTCGGCTCCCAGTCGAAGAAGTAGAGCTGGGCGGTCGTGCCGACCTGTTCCGCGGCGCGGTTGGCGTCGGTGATGCCGGGCAGGGAGACGGTGATCTCGTCGTTGCCCAGGCGCGCGACTTCCGGCTCGGAGACGCCGAGCTTGTTGATCCGCTGTTCGATGATCGAGATCGAGTCGTTGATGTCTTCGCTGCTGACCGACGTCGCGGTCCCGGTCGGCTGCCCCTGGTAGACGAGCTCGAGCCCGCCCTGGAGATCGAGCCCGAGCTTGGTCGTGGTCTTGGCGATGACCAGGCCCGAGGCGATGACCAGCCCGAGCACGAAGAGCAGGACGAAGACGTAGCGACGCCGGTTGCCCATCGCCTAGCCCTCCGGGGTGAGCACGAGCAGCAGCCCGCCGTCGTCGTCGTAGGCGGGGAAGAAGTCGGCGA
>DATBXZ010000272.1:0-3394 GCA_036513995.1 Solirubrobacterales bacterium
CGCGCGCGACCTCCTCGTGCATCTTCGAGAGCTCACGGCAGACGGCGGCCTCGCGGTCGGGGGCGAGCGCCGCCAGCGCCGCCAGCGACTCGCCGACCCGGCGCGGGGACTCGAAGGCGACGACGGTCTCGGTCGAGCGCAACACCCGCTCCATCTCGCCGGCGCGGCGCGGCAGGAAGCCCTCGAAGCGCCAGCGGTCGGTCGGCAGCCCGGAGGCGACCAGCGCCACCGGCACGACAGATGGGCCCGGCAGGACGGTGACCTCGAGGTCGCGTTCGATGCAGCGGTGGATCAGCTTGTAGCCGGGGTCGGAGATCGCCGGCATGCCGGCGTCGGAGACGAGGGCGACGATGTCCCCGCGCTCGATTCGCTGCGCCAGCTCGGTCGCCCGCGAGGTTTCGTTGCCCTCGTGGTTGGAGACCAGCCGCGGCGCCGGCCGGATCCCCAGCTTGTCGAGCAGCGAGCCGGTGCGGCGGGTGTCCTCGCAGGCGATGAAGTCGGCGCTGACCAGCGCCTCCCGCACCCGCGGCGTGACGTCGTCGAGGTTGCCGATCGGGGTCGGGCAGACGACCAGCCTCCCCGGCATCAGCCCTCCCCCCGCTCCAGTTCGACCCGCGCCATCGCGGCGGCGCCGATCATGCCGGCGTCGTTGCCGAGGGTCGCTTCGAGGATGGGGGTCGCGTTCATCGGGTTGAGAGCCCGTTCGCGGACCTCGCGGCGGGCCGGGTCGAGCAGCAGGTCGCCGGCGGCGATGACGCCGCCGCCGACGACGATCGTGTCCGGCTGGAAGATGTTGGCGAAGCTCGCACAGGCGACGCCGAGCCGGCTACCGATCAGCTCGAAGACGCCGATCGCGATCTCGTCGCCGGCCAGCGCGGCCTTGGTCACGGCCGTCCCGTCGACCTTCTCCCCCGCCGCCAGCAGCCTGCCGAGGGCCGAGTCCGGTGCGCTTTCCGCCGCCGCCAGCCCCTCTCGGCCCAGCGCCGTGCCGGAGGCGAGCGCCTCGACGCAGCCGTGGTTCGGGCAGTTGCCCTGACAGGGCGGGCCGTCGGCCTGGATCACCGTGTGGCCGAGCTCGGCGCCGGCGCCGGTGGCGCCGCGGTAGATCTCACCGCCGAGGACGAGGCCGCCGCCGATCCCGGTGCCGACGGTCAGCATCACCGTGTTCGGCTTGCCCTGGGCGGCACCGTAGAGGTACTCGGCCAGCGCCGCCACGTTGCCGTCGTTGTCGACGAAGACCGGCAGGCCGACCCGCTCGGCGACGAGGTCGCGGATCGGCAGGTCGTCCAGCGGCAGGTTGACGGCCGAGACCGCGACGCCGCGGTCGTGGTCGATCGTCGCCGGGATGCCGAGCCCGACCGCGCTCGCGCCGGGGCAGGCGTCGCGCGCCTCGCTCGCCTCGCGGACCAGCAGCTCGACCAGCTCGTCCTCGCTCTGCCCGGTCGAGGCCTCGCGGCTCTCGTAGAGGACGCGCGTCCCGTCGAGGACGCCGACGAGCATCTTCGTCCCGCCCAGATCGACCCCGATCGTCCCCCCCGCGCTCACGGGCATCTGAGGGCTGGAAGGCGGGCGACCGGATACATCGCCATGATTTCTAGCCCTTTATGCCCGACAGTGAAGAGCAGCGGCCCTCAGGACCGCCCGACTACAAGGTCTACCGGTCCCGCAGGAGCATCTCCTCGCGGCTGCGATCGGCCGACCTCTCGGGCCTGCGGGAGCGCGCAAAGCTGCCTGGCAAGCGGCCTGGCAAGAATCGCAAGCCTCGCGAGGGACAGCGCTCGCGGCCGCCGCGCACCCGTCTCAAGCGCGTCCTCAAATGGGTCGGCATCGCCGCTTTGGGATGGATCTTGCTCAGCTTCCTCGCCTTCGCGGTCTCCGCCCAGCTGCAGTCGTTCAAGCTTTCCGGCGAAGCGAAGGAAGCTCTGCACGGCAACCCGCTGCTGCTGCCGAGCGCCCAGACGATCCTCGTCCTCGGCACCGACGCCCGGCCGCCCGACACCAAGGAACCGGGGGCGGCGCCGTCGCAGAAGTGCTTCGACCAGCAGTCCCACGGCGACGCGCCCCACGATGGCTGCGAACAGGGTCAGTTCCGCGCCGACACGCTGATGCTGATCCGGGCCGGCGGCGGCGCCTTCCGCAAACTCTCGATCCCCCGCGACAGCTACGCCGAGATCCCCGGCCAGGCCCCGCAGAAAATCAACGCGGCCTTCGCCTTCGGCGGCGCCGCCCTGCAGATCAAGACGATCGAACAGTTCCTCGACATCCAGATCGACCACGTCGCGATCGTCGACTTCACCGGCTTCGAAGACCTGATCGACGCCGTCGGCGGGGTTGAAGTCGATCTCCCCCACAAGCTCTGCGCCGACATCGCCGGCGGCTCCGGCGGCGGCCAGGGTGGGATCACCCTTCACCTCAAGCAGGGCGAGAACACTCTCGACGGCGAAAAAGCCCTCGCCTACTCCCGCATCCGCGAGCCCAGCGAATGCCCCGGCCCGGGCAAGAGCGCCTACAGCCTCGGCTACAGCGACCTCGACCGCGAGAAGGCCCAGCAGGCGGTCATCAACGGCATCAAGTCCCGCCTCACCGATCCCCTACGCGCCCCCTACAACTTCGTCAAGGGACCGATCATCGGCTGGGACGCGCCGAAAGCCTTCGTCAGCGACATGGGCTTCCTGACGATGCCGCAGCTGGTCCTCGCCGCCGGGATCGGCGGCAGCGCCCCCGCCGACGTGCTCTGCGGCAATCCCAAGGCCGGCTGCGGCGTCGGCCCGGGAGGCAGCATCGAAGTCCCGGACTCGGTCCGGCGCCACGCCGTCAACCGCTTCCTCAACGGCTAGTCAGTCGGCGGTCGAGGCGGCGGCCTTGGAGTCGCCCGAGCTCGACTTCGAGTCGCCGGACTTCGACTCCGAGGAGCTCGAGCCGGAGTCCGAACCCGAGTCGGAGCCCTTCGACTCCTTGGCGCCATCGCCCGAGCCGGCGCCGCCGCCCTTCTTTTTCCCGTAGTCCGTGTTGTAGAAGCCGGAGCCCTTGAAGTGGACCGCGGGAGAGTGCAGGACGCGCACCGCCGGAGCACCGCACTCCTGGCACTCGGTCAGCGGCTCGTCGACCATCTTCTGGATCACGTCGAAGACGTGTCCGTTCTCGCACTTGTACTCGTAGATAGGCACGGGGTGCGGGATTATCGCAGCCGCTACGGTTCTGGCATGTCCACTGCCGAGCAGCAGCAGCGCCCGACCGAGGTCTCGATGGAGGAGATCGTCGCCCTCTGCAAACGGCGCGGCTTCGTCTTCCCCTCCTCCGAGATCTACGGCGGCCTCGGCTCGACCTACGACTACGGCCACTACGGCGTCCTGCTCAAGGGCAACGTCAAAGCCGAGTGGTGGCGGGCGATGCT
>DATBXZ010000273.1:0-3168 GCA_036513995.1 Solirubrobacterales bacterium
GCGAGGTGTAGTCGGCGCTCATCGCCGGATCGTCCCACGAGCCGGTCGCCGCCGGAGCGTAGGCTGCGCGCATGGAGCGCTACGTCGCCTTTCTGCGCGGGATGAACCTCGGCAACCGGCGGATCAAGAACGACGAGCTGCGGGCGGAGTTCGAGGCCCTGGGATTCGAGGACGTCGCTACCTTCCGCGCCAGCGGCAACGTGGTCTTCGCCGCCGCCGAGAAGAGCGAGGGTGCACTGACGAGGACGATCGAACGCGGTCTCGGCGACGCGCTCGGATACGAAGTGCCGGTCTTCCTGCGCAGCGGCGCCGAGGTCGCCGCGATCGCCGCCCGGGAACCGTTCGACGGCAAGCGCGTCGAGGCCTCGAAGGGAAAGCTGCAGGTCTCGCTGCTGCTGAAGAAGCCCACCGCGACGGCGCGCAGGAAGGTGGTGGCGCTGGCGACCAAGGACGACCTGCTGGCGATCGTCGGCCGCGAGCTCTACTGGCTGCCGAGCGGTGGCCTGCTCGAGTCCGAGCTCGACCTGAAGGCGATCGAGGCCGCAGTCGGCTCGGACACTCGCCGGACGATGGGCACGATCGAGCAGATCGCCGCCAAGCACTGCTAGGTCGGTGCGTCGCGGTCGGAGCGGGGGAGGGCGGCGATCGCGATGTCGCGGCTGACGGCGCCGATCTCCTCCGGCAGCTCGGCGAGCTGGACGTTGGCGACGAACTCGAGGTCCTGGCCGAGCGGGCGGAAGAAGTTGTCGTAGTGGGTGGGGACGACCGCGCGCGGGTTGAGTAGGGGCAGGATCCGCCGCCAGTAGCCGTCGGTGAAGCTGCGCCCGGCGACGCCGGCGAGGAAGACGTCGACGTCGCGCTCGCGGACCGCCTCGTCGACG
Source organism: Solirubrobacterales bacterium (assembly GCA_036513995.1). Taxonomy (GTDB): domain Bacteria; phylum Actinomycetota; class Thermoleophilia; order Solirubrobacterales; family 70-9; genus VAYN01. The sequence goes on from DATBXZ010000273.1 coordinate 882, forward strand.
AGGTTGGCGCTGCCCTGGTGGTAGAAGCGCAACCCGGCGACGGCGATCGAGATGCCCCAGACCTGGCCGCAGCGGTAGGCGCCGGGGGAGAGGGAGTCGAGATGCTCGCAGCTCAGTTCGCCGTCGTAGGGGACGGCGAGGCCAAGCAGCAGCTTCGAGTGGACGCTGGGCGTGAAGCTGACCTCGAACGGCCCCAGCTCGTAGGTGCGGTAGGGCTCGACCACGACCGTCCGCTCGGCGAGGCCGTGCAGTGCCATCAGGTTGAGCAGCGACTCCGAGCCGTAGGCCTGGCAGCCGAAACGCCGTGTGATCGCCGGCGCGTCGACCGCGTGGTCGAAGTGGGTGTGGCCGACCAGCACGCCGACGGTCTCGCCGGGCGCCGTGACGAAGCGGTCGAGCGCCGCCGGGTCGGGCAGCGTCGGCCGCCGCAGGACCAGGTCGCGGAAGGGAGCGCGCGAGAGGTAGGGGTCGACGAACAGCGTCTGGCCCTCGTATGTCAACCGGTAGCCGGAGACCCCGAGCCACTCGACCTCCAGCCCCGCCGGCAGCTCCAGCGGCCGCGCTTCCAGCTCGCTCAGCGCCTGGCCGTCGGCGCGCTCGGAGGAGCGCCGCGTCGCCCGCGCCCTGGCCAGCTCGCCGAGGTGTCGCAGCGGTCCACCCATGGGGTGAGGTTACGCGGGATCGGCGGTCATCTAAGTTGGGACGCGATGGCGATCGCGACCGCAACCTCGCTCGAAGTCCACGTCGGTGGCAAGCTGCTGTTCGAGGATGTCTCCTTCAAGCTCGGGCCGCGCGAGCGGATGACCCTCTCCGGCCGCAACGGCGCCGGCAAGTCGACCCTGCTGCGAGTCCTGGCCGGCGAGCTCTCGCCCGAATCCGGCTCGCTGACGATCCACCGTGGCGCCCGGGTCGCCCTGCACGACCAGCGGCCGCCGCGGGACTCCAGCGAGACCCTCGGCGACTACGTTTTCTCCGGCCGCGCCGACATGCTGGAGACCGAGGCCGAGCTGGAGCGGCTCGAGGGCGAGATGTCGAAGGGGGTCGACGAGGAGACGATGGCCGCCTACGCGGCCGCCCAGCACCGGCTCGAAGCCGGCGGCGGCTACCGCTGGCGCGACCAGGTCCAGGAAGTCCTGCGCGGGCTCGGCTTCGACGCCGAGCAGGGCGAGCGCCGGCTCTCGACCTTCTCCGGCGGTGAGCTGACCCGGGCCTCGCTGGCGCGGGCGCTGGCGACCAAGCCGGACCTGCTGCTGCTCGACGAGCCCACCAACCACCTCGACATCCCCTCGCTGGAGTGGCTGGAGCGCTACCTCGTCGACCTCGATGCCGCCGTCGTCCTCGTCGCCCACGACCGCTGGTTCCTGGAGGCGGTCGGCACCTCGGTGCTGGAGCTGGAGGCGCAGCGGGCCCGCTTCTTCGCCGGGCCCTGGCACGCCTGGCGCCAGGAGCAGGCGGCGCGCCAGATCGCCCTCGGTAAGGCGATCGAGCGCCAGCAGGCCGAGATCGAGCGGATGGAGAAATTCGTCGAGCGCTTCCGCTACAAGGCGACCAAGGCCAAACAGGCGCAGTCGCGGATCAAACAGATCGACAAGAAGAAGAAGGGCGGCCCTCAGGCCGAACGTCGCGATACCCGCAAGCTGCGCTTCTCCTTCAAACCGCCCGAGCGGCCCGGCCGCGTGGTGCTCAAACTCGTCAACGGCAGGATCGAGGTTCCGGGCCGGACGCTCCTCGCCGATGCCCAGCTGGAAGTCGAGCGCGGCGAGCACGTCGTCCTGGTCGGGGCCAACGGCAGCGGCAAGACGACCCTGATCGAGACCCTGGCGGGTCGCCGCGAGCCGGCCTCGGGCAGCGTCCGCAACGGCCACAACGTCAGGCTCGGCTACCTCTCCCAGCACGCCGACACGGCGGCGGGAGAGGGCACCGTGCTCGACGCCGCCCAGCGCGAGACCGGCCTCACCGGCCCCAAGGCGCGGGCGCTGCTGGGAGGCTTCCTCTTCTCCGGCGCCGACGCCGAGAAGCAGTTGAGCGATATCTCCGGTGGCGAGCAGCGCCGGCTCTCGCTGGCGATCCTGGTCGCCTCCGGCGCCAACGTCCTGATCCTCGACGAGCCCACCAACCACCTCGACATCGAGAGCCGCGAGGCGCTCGAGGACGCGCTGATGGAGTTCGAGGGGGCCGTCGTCCTGATCTCCCACGATCGCGCCCTACTGGAGGCGGTCGGCAGCCGCACCCTGGTCTGTGAGGACGGCAAGCTGACCAGCTACCCGAGCGGCTGGGCCGAGTACCA
>DATBXZ010000274.1:0-2507 GCA_036513995.1 Solirubrobacterales bacterium
GGATGATCGTCTCCCGCCCGCGCGCTCGCGAACTCGTCTTCCGTCCCTTCGTCCGCTACCCGGCGCGACTGCGTGGAGACCTACTGCTGGAGCAGATCGAGTCCGGGCTGCGGCGGTCGGAGGGCTTCGGCGACGCTCTGCAGGCGGTGATCCACCACGACATCCGCGAGTGCCTGGGCGCGATCGAGATGCCGACGATGATCGTCTGGGGCCAGTCGGACCGGGTGATGCCGATGGCGGCGGCACTCAGCTACCACCGCCGCATCCCCCACTCCCGCCTGGAGATCTTCGAGCGCACCGGGCACGTGCCGCAGCTGGAGCGGCCGGCGCGCTTCAACGCGATCCTCGACGACTTCCTCACGAGCTAGCTCGTGATCGCGCCGGTCGAGGCGGAGCTGACCGTGGCCGCGTACTTGGCCATGACGCCGCGGCCGAAGGGCGACGGCGGCGACACGTACTCGGCGACGCGGGCGGCGATCTCCTCGGCGGTGAGGTCGACGTCGAGGCGGCGGGCATCGATGTCGACGGTGATCTCGTCGCCCTCGCGGACCGCGGCGATCGGACCGCCCAGAGCGGCCTCGGGGGCGACGTGGCCGACCATCAGGCCACGGGTGGCGCCGGAGAAGCGGCCGTCGGTGACCATTGCCACGCTCTCGCCCAGGCCCTCGCCGACGATCGCGGCGGTCACCTGCAGCATCTCCCGCATCCCCGGCCCGCCGACCGGGCCCTCGTTGCGGATTACGACGATGTCGCCCGCCTCGATCTGCTGGTCCTTGACCGCGCGAAAACAGTCCTCTTCGGTCTCGAAGACCCGGGCCGGGCCGGTCTGGCGCCGCCGCTCGGTGCCGGCGACCTTGACCACGGCCCCGTCGGGGGCGAGGTTGCCACGCATGATCGCCAGTCCCCCTTCGGCCTTCAGCGGGTCCTCGAGCGGGCGCACCACTTCCTGGCCCGGCGCCTCCGTGGTCTCGGCGGCGACCTCGCCGATCGTCTTGCCGCTGACCGTGATCGCATCGCCGTGGAGGATGCCGGCGCCGGCAAGGCGCTTGAGGATCACCGGTACGCCGCCAGCGGCGTAGAGGTCGGTGGCGACGAAGCGACCGCCGGGCTTGAGGTCGGCGAACAACGGCGTCGCCCGCGAGATCCGCTCGAAGTCGTCGATGCTGAGCTCGACGCCGACCTCGTGGGCGAGCGCCAGCAGGTGCAGGACGCCGTTGGTCGAGCCACCCGAAGCGCAGACGCAGGCGATCGCGTTTTCCAGCGAGTCGCGGGTGATCAGCTTGCTCGGGGTGATGTCGTCGGCGAGGACGCGGATCACCAGCTCGCCGATTTTCTCGGCCACGGTCGCCTTGTCGTCGTCTTCGGCCGGCACCATCGCCGAGCCGCCGGCGCTGATCCCCAGCGCCTCGAAGGCACAGGCCATCGTGTTGGCGGTGAACTGGCCGCCGCAGGCGCCGGCGCCGGGGCTGGCGACGTCCTCCAGTTCGCTCAGTTCCTCGTCGCTCATGTCGCCGGCGTTGTGGGCGCCGATCGCCTCGAAGATGTCGAGGATGGTGACGTCGCGACCGTGCCAGTGCCCGGGTGCGATCGAGCCTCCGTAGAGCAGGACCGAGGGAACGTCGAGCCGGGCCAGCGCCATCGCGCAGCCGGGGATCGTCTTGTCGCAGGCGCAGAGGGCGACGATCGCGTCGAACTGGTAGCCGCGCGCCATCAGCTCGATCGAGTCGGCAATCACCTCGCGGCTGACCAGCGAGGCCTTCATCCCCTGAGTGCCCATCGTCACCCCGTCGGAGACGGCGACGGTGTTGAACTCCATCGGCGTGCCGCCGGCGGCACGCACGCCCTCTTTGACGTGCTCGGCCAGCGCCCGCAGGTGGAAGTTGCACGGCATCGCCTCGGTCCAGGTGTTGGCGATTCCGATCGTCGGCCGGCTGAGGGCGTCGTCGTCGAACCCGATCCCCTTCATGTAGGCGCGCGAATGGGCGCGATCGGGGCCGTCGAAGACAGTGGCGGAGCGGGGACGCGGGAGGGCGGTCTTAGCGCCGTTCGAGCTCATGGCTGAAATCTACTGAGCAGGCCAAGGGCGTCGACCGGACCCGGCCCGGTACCGATCTCACGCAGGCCGTTTCCGACCGCCTCCGAGGCGACGGCGCGTGCCCTGCGTGCCGCCTCCAGCGGCTCCTCGCCCCGAGCCAGGAAGGCCGCAAGCGCTGACGAGTGGGTGCAGCCGGAGCCGTGAGCGGCCCCATCCGGGTGGCGCTCGCCGGGGATCTCGACCAGCCGCTCGCCGTCGCAGAAGAGGTCGACCAGATCCTCGCTATGACCGCCGGTGACGACCGCCGCCTCCGGGCCGAGCGCCACGACCGCGCGCACCAGCTCCTCCTGGGTCGCCCCCTCCCCCAGCCCGGTCAACTCGCGCGCCTCGGGGATGTTCGGGGTGGCGACGCCGGTCAGCGGCAGCAGCCGCCCGGCCAGCGCCCGGCGTGCCTCGGAGTCGAGCAGGACGG
>DATBXZ010000275.1:0-7244 GCA_036513995.1 Solirubrobacterales bacterium
CTCCTGAACCAGTTCCTCGCCGGGAAGATGCCGCTGATCCCCTTCCCCGACCTGGGCATCTGCCTCGCCCACGTCGAGGACACCGCCGCCGGAATCGTCCTCGCGCTCGACAAGGGCGCCAGCGGCGAGGCCTACTTCCTCAGCGGCCCGGCGACGACGGTGCGCGAGACGATCGGCATCGTCGCCAAGGTCAGCGGGCGCAAGGCGCCGAAGCGGGCGCTCTCGACCCCGCTGATGAAGGCGATGATCCCGATCGGGCCGCTGGTCGGGAAGATGATGGGCCAGCCCCCGAACCTGCGGGAGCTGATCTCGGCCGCCGACGGCGTCACCTTCTGGGCCAGCAACGAGAAGGCGGCACGGGAGCTCGGCTACGCGCCCCGCGGCATCGAAGCGGGCGTGCGGCAGACGCTCGAGGCCGAAGGCAAGCTGCCGGCCGCCGCGGCGGCCTGAGCGCGTCCGGTCCAGAGGCTGCGCCGATGCGGGTAATCGACGTCATGCACCTCGGCCGGCCCCACGTGATCGGCTGCTGGGAGGTCGAGGGCGCCCTCGTCGACCCCGGCCCCGAGTCCTCGCTGCCGACGCTGCTGGAGGCGATCGGCGACGAGCAGCCGCGAGCGCTGCTGCTGACCCATATCCACCTCGACCACGCCGCCGCGACCGGGGCGATGGTGCGGCGCTGGCCGGGCCTCGAGGTCCACGTGCACGAGCGCGGCGCCCCGCACCTGATCGACCCCTCGAAGCTGCTGGCCAGCGCCGAGCGCCTCTACGGCGATCGCATGCGGGAGCTATGGGGCGAGATCGTGCCGGTCCCGGAGCAGAACGTGAAGATCCTCTCCGGCGGCGAGACGGTGCTGGGGATGCGGGTCGCCTACACCCCCGGCCACGCTTCCCACCACGTCTGCTACCTGCACGAGGAGAGCGGCACCGCCTTCGTCGGCGACGTCGCCGCCTGCAGGATCCCGCCGTCCAGCCTGGTCATGCCGCCGACGCCGCCGCCCGACATCGACGTCGAGGTCTGGGAAGAGTCGCTGGACCTCGTCGCCTCCTGGAGCCCACGGCGCCTGGCCCTAACCCACTTCGGCGCGGTCGAGGACGACGTGCCCGCCTACCTGGAGTCGGCGCGGGCCCGCCTGCATGAGGAGGCCACCCTGGCCAGGGAGATGCAGCAGGACGCCTACGAGGCCGACTTGCAGCGTCGCATCCGCGAGCAGATGACCGCCGAAGGCCTCGGCGAGGAGACGATCGCGGAGCTGCTGCAGGCGGTCCCCACCGCCTACCAGTGGCGCGGCCTCGATCGTTACTGGCGCAAGCGCGCCGAGCGCGAAGCCGCCTAGCGCCTAGGCCAGGTGCTCGCGCATCCGCTCGACCGCCTCTTCGATGCGGTCGTCGGGCGCGGTCAGGGCGATGCGGAAGAAGCCCTCGCCGCTGGGGCCGTACATCGAGCCCGGTGAGACGACCACGGCCGCCTCCTCCAGCACCTTCTCGCAGAAGGAGGTCGAGCTGTGGCCGGCCGGCACCGGGGCCCAGACGTAGATCGTGCCCCTCGGCGCCGCCACCTCGACCCCGATCTCGCGCAGCGCCGAGACGACCAGGTCGCGGCGGCGGGCATAGGTCTCGTTCATCCGCTGCAGCGGCCCGCTCGGTCCGGCCAGAGCGGCCGCGCCGGCAATCTGCACGGCCTCGAAGAGGCCGGAGTCGACGTTGGTCTTGAGCCGCCAGTAGGTCTGGATCGCCTCGGCGTTGCCGAGGATCGCGGCGCAGCGCCAGCCGGTCATGTTGAAGCCCTTGGATAGCGAGAAGACCTCGACCCCGACCTCCTTGGCGCCGGGCGTGGCCAGGAAGCTCGGCGCCACGTAGCCGTCGTAGGTCGTCTCCGAGTAGGCGTTGTCGTGGACGACGAGGATCTCGTGCTCGCGGGCGAAGGAGACGACCATCTCGAAGAAGCCCTCGGGGACGACGGCCCCGGTCGGGTTGTTCGGGTAGTTGAGGAACATCAGCCTGGCCCTGGCGGCGACGTCGGCCGGAACCGCGCTGAGGTCCGGCGCGAAGCCGAGCTCGGGCAGCAGCGGCAGCAGCTCCGGCGTCGCGCCGGCGAGGATCGGGCCGCCGGTGTAGACCGGGTAGCCGGGATCGGAGGCGAGGGCGACGCCGCCCGGGTCGAGGAAGGCGAAGCAGAGGTTGTAGATGCACTCCTTGGCCCCGATCGCCGGGATCACCTCGGTATCGGGGTCGATCTCGACCCCGAAGCGACGGTCGTAGAAGTCGGCGAAGCCCTGGCGAAACTCGGCCCGGCCGCGGTTGCTCGGGTACTGGTGGTTGGCCGGGTCGGCGACCGCCTCCTGCATCGCCTTGACGACGTAGTCGTAGGTCGGCTGATCGGGGTCGCCGATGCCGAGGCTGATCACGTCGATGCCGGCGGCGCGCTTCTCGGCGATGCGCCGCTCCAGTTCCTGGAACATGTAGGGAGGCATCGCCTGCAGGCGGGAGGACGGGTCGGAGATCGCCATGGGCGCGGACCCTAACGACTGGCTCGCTGGTCCAGCTCGGACAGCGCCTGCAGCAGCTCCGGCGAGAGCTCACCGGCGCAGACGGGCTCGGCCCAGCCGCTCAGTCGCACCGCCAGGTCCTCGCCGATCTCGACCTCGAGCTCGCCGCCTTCGAGCTCGACGACGATCGGGCTGGCGGCGCCGCGCAGGTAGGCGGTGACGGCGGCCCCGCTGGCACCGGTGCCGGAGGAGAGCGTCTCCCCCACCCCGCGCTCGAAGATCCGCGCCCGCACGCGGCTGCCGTCGATCGCCAGGAAGGAGACATTGGTCCGGTTCGGGAACAGCTCGTGGCCTTCGACCTCCGGCCCGATCTCGCCCAGGTCGAGGTCGTCGAGCTCGGCGCCGACGACGATCGCGCACTGCGGGTTGCCGATCGAGACGTGCTGGAACTCCCACTCGCGCCCGGCGGCGCTCAGCGTTCCCCGCCCGTCCTCGCCGCCGGAGGGGAAGTCCTTGGAGGTCATCGAGGCCCTGCCCATCTCGACCGCGCAGGTCAGCTCGCCGGTGATCGTCGGCACGATCGGCCCGGCGACGGTGCTGATCGCGAAGGTGTCCTCGTCGGTCCAGCCGTGGCGGCGCAGGTAGAGGATCGCCTCGCGCGCCCCGTTGCCCGAGAGCTCCGCCTCGGAGCCGTCCGGGTTGAAGATCCGCAGCGTGGCGACGAATTCCGGGTCCTGGCTGCGCTCGAGCAGCAGCACTCCGTCGGAGCCGATCCCGAAATGCGGGTCGCAGAGCCACTCGACCCGCTTCGCGTTGAGCTCCCAGGGGAGGTTCTGCGTCTCCAGGATCAGGTAGTCGTTGCCCAGCGCCTGCCACTTCTCGAATTTCACGAGCGGGAGCCTAGTCGCGCCACGATCTCGGCGGCGACGTCGGCGTCCTCGCAGCCGCCGCGGTCGATCGCCTCGAGGTTGGGGACCTTGCGCATCCAGGTCAGCTGGCGGCGGGCGTAGTTGCGGGAGCGCTTCTTCATCGCCTCGACGTCGCCGGCGAGCAGCTCGTCGAAGCCCAGCGCCTTGCGAGCGGTGCGCGACGGCCCCAGCGCTTCGGCCCGCCGCACCTCCTCCTCCGCCCCGCCGGCGACGATCGCCTCGGTCCGGGCGTCGATCCGCTCGTACAGCCCGGCCCGGTCCATGTCGAGGCCGAAGGTCGTCGTCGGGTGCCGCGTCCGCGGCGACCAGAGCTCGGAGCTCTCGGCGTTCGGCGGCGCCTTGACCAGCGAGAGCTCGGCCAGCGCCGCCCGCAGGTACAGCCCGGTTCCCCCGACCACGATCGGCCTCCGTCCCGCCGCCAGCGCCCGGTCTACCTCCGCGTGGGCCAGTGGCATGTAGGCGCCGACGTTGAACGTCCGCGTCACCGGTACGAACCCGACCAGCCGGTGCTCCAGCCTGGCCTGCTCCGCGCTCGTCGCGGCCCCGGTCAGGACCCCCAGGCCCGCGTAGACCTGGAGGGCGTCGCAGGAGATCGCGACCGGGTCCTCGCCGCGCGCGCGCAGCAGCTCGGCCAGCGCGATCGCCACCCCGGTCTTCCCGACCCCGGTCGGGCCGAATATCGCGAGGACGTTCAAAGAAGCTGCGAGAGCGGCTTCGCCGAGACGCCGGAGAGCGTCTGCGAGGTGGCGCCGCCGATCTCGACCTCGACCAGCTCGCCGGGTTGGGCGGTGCCTTCGAAGTTGACCGCCTTGCCGTGCCTGGTGCGCCCGCGCAGCTTCGTCTCGTCGGTCCGGCTCGTCCCTTCGACCAGCACCTCGAGGCTGCGACCGACGAACCGCTGCGCCCGTTCCCGGGCCCGCCTCTGCACGACCTCCAGGAGCCGCTGCATCCGCTCCGCCTTGACCGGGTGCGGCAGCTGCCCGTCCATCATCGCCGCCTCGGTTTCGCGACGCGGAGAGAAGACGAAGGTGAAGGCGCCGTCGTAGCCGACCTCCTCGGCGACTTCCAGGGTCTCGGCGAAGTCGGCCTCGGTCTCGCCGGGGAAGCCGACGATGATGTCGGTGGTGATCGCGCAGTCGGGCACGTGCTCGCGGATCAGGGCGACCCGATCCATGTAGCGCTGACGGTCGTAGGTTCTCCGCATCCGCTTCAGAACCGCGCTGGAGCCCGACTGCAGCGGCAGGTGGATCTGCTCGCAGAGCGCCGGCAGCTCGGCGTGGGCGCGGATCACGTCCTCCTTCATGTCCTTCGGGTGCGGGCTGGTGTAGCGGATCCGCTCGATACCCTCGATCGCGTCGACCCGGCCCAGCAGCCCGGCGAAGCCGATCCGGGTCTCCCTGGGCAGCTCGCGGCCGTAGCTGTTGACGTTTTGCCCCAGCAGCGTCACCTCCCGCACTCCGTCGGCGGCGAGCGCCCTGGCCTCGACGATCAGCTCGTCGGGGTCGCGGCTGACCTCGCGCCCGCGGGTGCTGGGGACGATGCAGTAGGAGCAGACGCAGTTGCAGCCCTGGGAGATCTGCAGCCAGCCCTGGAACTCGCGCTCGCGACGGGTCGGCAGGTGGCCGGAGAAGTCCTCGAACTCGAAGTAGCCCTGGGCGCTGAGCGAGTCGGAGTTGAGGAACTCGGCCAGCTTGTGGATCTGCCCCGGCCCGAAGGCGACGTCGACGAAGGGGAAGCGCTGGAAGACCTCGTCCTTGACCGATTGCGCCCAGCAGCCGCCGACGCCGACCACACGGTCCGGCCGTTCGGACTTGAGCCGCTTCGCCTCGCCCAGGTGGGCGATGAAGCGGCTGTCGGCCGACTCGCGGATCGAGCAGGTGTTGAAGAGGATCAGGTCGGCGCCGTCGCGACTCTCGGCCTCCTCATAGCCGAGCGAGCCCAGCATCCCCCGCATCCGCTCGGAGTCGTGCACGTTCATCTGGCAGCCGAAGGTGGTGACGTGGAAACTCCTGCTCATCAGCGAGGAGGGTAACGCGGTGAGCATGTGGCGTGGAGGTCCCGGGGGTCCCTCTCCCGGAGACCGTCGCGCAGCTGATCGAGTCCGAGGGCTCAGACGCGGTTCCCTGAGCCTCCGGGAGAGGGACCCCCGACACCTCTTCACGAATGCCCACTCCGGCTTCGAGGTGAACAAGCTTGCGCGAACGGGAATTAGCTCGGGTTGGAGGGCAGGGTGCCCCTCCTCTGGAGGCTCAAGGAACCGCGCTTCGAAGGAAGGTGGCGACCCAGCTGCGCGACGGTCTCCAGAGGAGGGGCACCCTGCCCTCCCCAACACCCGCTACTTGACCGTCAGCGTTCCTTCCATGCCGGCTTCGCGATGCCCCGGCACGGTGCAGAAGTAGGTGTAGGTGCCTGGCGCCAGTTCGGCGCTGACGGACGTCGAGCTTTTGGTGATCAGTTCGGAGCTGACGATCTCCTTGCCGTCTTCGCCTTCGATCGCGACGTCGTGTTCCAGCGGTGCCGGGTTGGTGAAGTCGATCGTGACCTTGCCCGGCTTGCTGGTCAGGTTGGTCGTGTCGTAAGCGATCGCGCTCGGGTCGGCCGCCAGCTTCAGAGTGCCACCGGGACCCTTCGCGGCCGTTTCGGGCTTGGGCTGAGGCTTGCCGCCCGGCTGTTCTTCGCTCTTGCCTTCGGCGGCCTGATCTTCGCTCTCGGCTTCGAAGCCCTTCCCGGCCTTTTCGAGCTCGGCCGCCTTGGCCTTGTCCTCGTCCTTGGCGTGGAGGACGGCGAAGGTGGCGGAGCCACCGACCAGGATCGCGAACCAGAGGATCACCAGTGGAAAGGCCCTGCCGGGGAAGTTCTTCGCTTTCAGCCCGACTATGCCGACCGTGATGGCCGAGAGCGCGAGTGCGCCCCCGCAGATGAAGAAAAGGGTTTCGTTGCTCATGCGGCGGTGATCCTATCCAGTGAAGGGTGCATCCCGCCGCTAGGCGGAAGGCGGCTCTAGGCCGCCTTCGCCTCCGGTACCGCAGGCGTGGTCTCGACATCCGCAGGCGCGGTGTCCACGGGCGCCTCGCCGTCGATGCCGAGCGCCGCGCGCACCTTGGTTTCGATCTCCAGGGCCAGCTCCGGGTTGTCGACCAGGAACTGTTTGGCGTTGTTGCGGCCCTGGCCGAGGCGCGTCTCTCCGTAGGAGAAGAAGGAGCCCGATTTCTGCACCAGGTCCTGCTCGATGCCGAAGTCGAGCAGCCCGCCCTCGCGGGAGATGCCGACCCCGTACTCGATGTCGAACTCGGCCTGGCGGAACGGCGAGGCGACCTTGTTCTTGACGACTTTGACGCGGACCCGGTTGCCGACCGCCTCGGTCCCTTCCTTGAGGGTCTCGATGCGGCGGATGTCGAGTCGCTGGGAGGAGTAGAACTTCAGCGCCCGTCCGCCCGGCTGGGTCTCCGGCGAGCCGAACTGGACGCCGATCTTTTCGCGGATCTGGTTGGTGAAGAGGCAGACCGTTTTGGTCCGGTTGAGGTTGCCGGCCAGTTTGCGCATCGCCTGCGACATCAACCGTGCCTGCAAGCCGACGGTGGTGTCGCCGATCTGGCCGTCGAGCTCGGCTTTCGGGGTCAGCGCCGCGACCGAGTCGATCGCGACCACGTCGACCGCGCCGGAGGCGATCAGGCGGTCGGCGATCTGCAGGGCCTGCTCGCCGTAATCGGGCTGGGAGACGAGCAGCTCGTCGATATCGACGCCGATCTCCTGCGCGTAGAGGGGGTCCATCGCGTGCTCCGCGTCGACGAACGCACAGACGCCGCCGAGCTTCTGTGCCTCGGCGAGG
>DATBXZ010000276.1:0-4326 GCA_036513995.1 Solirubrobacterales bacterium
ACTGGGAGGTGGCGTATTTCACGGCGGGGGAGGAGGTGGCTCTGGTCATCGTCGACCCGCACAGCGGCGAGGTGAAGGAGTCTTGGACGGGGTACCAGGTGGCGTGGAAGATGGCGCGGGGGTATTCGGGGGCCTTCGGGCACAAGCTCGACGCCCCCTACGTCTTCCTGCCGCTCTGCGCGATCTTCCTGCTCGGCCTGGTCGACTGGCGGCGGTTGTGGCGTGTCGCCAACCTCGACCTCCTCGTCCTGCTCGGCTTCGGCGTCTCGCACTTCTTCTTCAACCGGGCCGAAATCGGGGTCTCGGTGCCGCTGCAGTACCCGGTCCTGCTCTATCTCTTGGGGCGGGCGCTGTGGATCGGCTTCCGTGGCCGCGGCGAGGGGCTGCGGCCGGTCTGGCCGGTGGCCTGGATGCTGGTCGCCGCCCTCTTCCTGATGGGCTTCCGGGTCGGGCTCAACGTCGCCGACTCGGGTGCGATCGACGTCGGCTACGCCAGCGTCGTCGGCGCCGACCGCACCGTCCACGGCGAACCGATCTACGACAACTTCCCTGCCGACGTCTCCCAGGGCGACACCTATGGCCCGGTCAACTACTACGCCTACGTCCCCTCGGATCTGATCTGGCCCTGGTCGGGAAGCTGGGACGACCTCCCGGCCGCCCACGGCGCCGCGGTCGCCTTCGACCTGCTCACCTTCGGCTTCCTCCTGCTGCTCGGCATCCGCATCCGCCCGGGCCCCGCCGGCCGCCGCCTCGCCGCGATCCTCGCCTTCGGCTGGGCCGCCTACCCCTACACCGCCTTCACCCTGGAGTCCAACTCCAACGACACCTTGGTGGCGATGCTCCTGCTCGCCACGCTCTTGGTTCTCGCGAGACCGATCGCTCGTGGCGCCCTCGTGTCCCTCGCCACCTTCGCGAAGTTTGCCCCCGCGCTGCTCGCCCCCATGCTGCTGACCTACAAGCCGAACCCAGAAGAGCGGCCCGGATCGACCGAGGAGGGGGTCCGAGAACGGAGGAGCAGCCCCCGCCCGCAGGACCCCCTCCTCGGTCGCCCAGCCCTGCTGTTCGCGGGAGCCTTCCTCCTGGTCTCCGTCATCGTGATGCTGCGGCCGGCGATCGACCCCGGCCTGAAGACGTTCTACGAACGCACCATCGCCTACCAGGCAGGCCGCGACTCTCCGTTCAGCATCTGGGGGCAGGTACCGTCTCTGGAACCGCTGCGCGTAGCGATCCTCGTCGCTACTGCAGCTCTGTCCCTATTCCTGGCATTTCGTCCCAAGCGCAAGTCCATGGTTCAGGTGGCCGCTCTGGGCGCCGCCCTGCTGATCGCTCTGCAGTTGACGCTGCACCACTGGTTCTACCTCTACATCGTCTGGTTCTATCCGTTGCTGCTGGTGGCGATGGCGCTGGTGACTAAGGCTGAGGCGGAGGAGCCGGGACCATCACCTGCTCAAAGGAGTCGGCCAGCCCCCGCTCGTTGACGTCGACCAGGGCGCCCATCACCCAGACGTCCTCCTCCGCGGTCTCGAAGCGGGTCGGCATCTGGGTGATCAGGGAGGCGAGGGCCTGCTCCGGCTTCACGCCGAGCACGCTGGTCCGCGAGCCGGTCATGCCGACGTCGCAGATGAACGCCGTGCCCTTGGGCAGCACCCGGCCGTCGGCCGTCGGCACGTGGGTATGGGTCCCGAACACCGCCGCCACCCGCCCGTCGAGATGCCAGCCCATCGCCACCTTCTCGCTCGTCACCTCGGCGTGGAAGTCGACGACGACGACGTCGGCCTCGACCCGCTCGAGGATCTCGTCGACGGTGTCGAAGGGGGAGCGCGCGACCCGCAGGCCGATGGCGCCGCTGAGGTTGACGACCGCCACCCGCATCCCGGCCGCCTCGACCACGGTGTAGCCGCGGCCGGGGTTACCCGCCGGATAGTTGGCGGGCCGCACCACCAGCCGCTCGCGTTCGAGGAAGTCGTAGGCCTCGCGGTGGCGATAGACGTGGTTGCCGCTGGTGATCACACCGGCCCCGGCTCCGAAGAGGTCGTTGGCGGTGCGCTCGGTGATGCCGACCCCGCCGGCCGTGTTCTCGCCGTTGACGACGATCAGGTCCGGCGCGTGCCGCTCGCGCAGCGCCGGCATCGTCTCCCGCAGCCCCTTGCGCCCCGGGCTGCCGACGACATCGCCGATGAAGAGGACGCGCATCCGCCGACCTTACCCGCGAATCCTCAGACCACGGCGAAGCGCTTCAGCGCGAAGCGGGCGAGCAGGCCGTAGGCGACGATCAGGATCGCCAGGTGCAGCAGCGGCGCCCCGATGCCCGGCCCGGCCGAGTCGAGCGCCGCGGTCATCGCCTGCAGCGCCGGCTTGAAGGGGAAGATCGCGGTGACGACCCGGACCAGGTCGAAGAGCCCGCTGCCGACCGCGCCCGACGGGATCAAGGAGAGGAAGGCGATCGGCAGGGTGACCATGAAGGCGAGCAGGGAGACGGCCCGGACCTCGCGCGCCGCCGCCCCGAGCGCCGCCCCGGCTGCGGCCAGGGCACCGCCGCCGGCAAGGATCGCCAGCAGCCAGAGGCCGATCCGGCTCCACTGCAGGGGCACGAAGAACTGCATGCCGCCGAGCATCAACAGCGTCACCACCAGCCCCACGACCATTCCCAGCAGGACCTTCTCGCCGAGCAGCCCGGCGGGGGAGATCAGCCCCCGGGTCAGGCGCGGGAAAGCGTTCTCCTCGCGCTCGAGCGCCAGCGACCCGGCGACCAGCAGCACCGTGACGAAGGCCAGGGTCAGGGTCGCGGCGACGGCGATCGCAAATATTTCCAGCGGCGGTGAGGAGCCGCTGACGGCTTCCTTCTTGACCTCGATCGGTTGCGCGATGCGGTCGATCAGCGGCCCGGCGACGTCGAGGTTGTCGCGCGCCTGGGTGGCGAAGCTGGTCACCTCGTGCAGCGAGCTGCGCAGCGGCCCTCGCGGCAACGCCGGTTCCAGCGCGCCGAGGATCTGCGCGGTGGCGCGCAGGCCGAGGATGTTGAAGGTCTGGCCGATCACGGTGAACCTGCCGCCGTCGATCAGCAGGTTTAGGTACTTGCTGCCTTCGGTCGCGATCCGCCGGGCGATCGCCAGGTTCGCCTGCGCCAGCAGGGTCGAGATCCGTTCGTCGACCAGCTGCGCCTTGACCGGGTCCTCCTCGTTGACCAGCACTTCGACCTTGGGCGTGCCCGGGGTCAGGGTGGAGAGCGAGTTGATCTGGTTGACCAGGTCGGCGGGCAGGACCAGCGCCGCCAGCACATCGCCGGATTCGACCTGGTCGACCGCTTCCGCCCGGTCCTTGACGTGGACGCACTCGACCCGCGAGCAGATGCGGCCGCTGACCCCGGCCGCCGGCAGTTGCTGGCCACCGACGCTGACCCGGGTGCCGGCCGGGACTTCGTTGAGGAAGGCGACCCGCGGTTTCTCCGGGCCGCGGGAGATCGCGAAGCCGACCAGAACCGCGATCAGGACCGGGTAGAGGATCAGCAGCAGCGCCTGCAGCGGCGAGCGGCGGAGGATCTGCAGGTCCTTGAGCAGCAGCCAGCGCACGCTCAGTGCCCCCGGTGCTGGAGGTAGGCGACGAAGGCGGTCTCGAAGTCGCGGTCGGCGGCCTCGGGCGCCTCGCTGCGAACTGCCTCGCGCAGCTCCTCGGCCGGCCCGTCGAAGAGCGCCTCGCCGTCGGCGAGGACGAGCAGGCGGCGCCCGTAGCGCTCGGCCTCCTGGATGTCGTGGGTGGAGAAGATCACCGTGGTGCCCCCGCCCGCGAGGCCGGAGACGAACTCCCACAGCCGCGCCCGCTGGCGCGGGTCGAGGCCGACGCTGGGCTCGTCGAGCAGCAGTACCGCCGGCCGCGAAAGCAGGCCGATGGCGATGTTGATCCGCTGCTGGTTGCCACCGGAGAGGCGGGCGACGATCTCGTCCCGGCGCTCCCCGAGGCCGGTCAGCTCGAGCATCTCCGCTACCGAGGCGCGCGGGTCGTCGTGCTTCTCCAGCCGCGCGAACAGCAGCAGGTTCTCCTCCACGGTCAGCCGCCGGTAGAGCGCCGCCTGCTGGGGCACCCAGCCGACCGCGCCGGAGCCGACGATCAGCTCGCCGCCGTCGGGGTCGAGGATCCCGGCGAGGATCGAGAGCAGCGTCGTCTTGCCCGCCCCGTTCGGCCCGATCACCGCGACCAGCTCGCCCGGCGCGGCGGCGAAGCTGACCCCCCGCAGCGCCTCGCGGTCCCCGAAGCGCTTGACCAAGCCGCGTGCCTCCACGGGTCGAAAGCTAACGACCTCCCTAAACTCAGGAGCGATGCCCTTCCCCG
>DATBXZ010000277.1:0-6818 GCA_036513995.1 Solirubrobacterales bacterium
TATCACCTCCTTCTCTAGACCAAAGCAAGGCTGTGGGAAGCAGACCCTGTCTGGAATCTCGTGGTGGGTGCATGGACGACGCACGGCACGCTGTTGCGTGCAATAAATGCGAGTCCTGGCACCCACTGCGAGATTCCGGGCGGGTCTGACGGCAGTAGCTCCCCCAATCGCGCCGGCGGCTCGGCGGGGCCCAAGACGAGCCGCCCATCCTGGGCGGCTCGAGGGCGCGCCTCACAGGGCGGCTATTCCCGGCGATACGGGACCTCAGTCTTTGGAATCCGGACCGTCAGAGGTCGGGTCGCCGGGAGCGGAAAGCAGCGCTTCGATCGCGGCAAGGAAGTCAGTGGCGCCTTCGACGTAGGTGAGCGCTTCCTTGGCGTCCGGCGGGACCGCATCGTAGTCGCCCTTCTCGCGGACTTCCTTGGCCTGGCGAGCGACGGCGCTGAGCTCCTGGTCGAAGACGCCGGGCGCGACAAAGATCTTGCTGAACAGAGTCCAGGTGCCACTGTGAGTCTTCGCGTGCTCCCCGCGCTCGGAGAGGGCGGCGTTGGCGGCATTGAGCATCGCGTAGTAGGCGGTGTTGACGACAACAGCGGGATGCGCGATGTTGAGGATCTTCTGCGCATCGGCAAGCCGGTCGCGTGCTTGCCCTAGGTACTCATCCGAGCGCGGACTCATGACCCAGCCTCGCGCTTCGCTGCCGGCGAAAATGGGGCAAAAGACGATTTCATTGCTCGCTCCGCACTCACAGAGCACTCCCAACAAGGACGATCTTGTCGCGGTCGACCTCCTGGATGAAGAAGGATTCGATCTCGCGGCGGCCGCGCAGCCACTCGGGAGAATAGGTATGCACGGAGTACGTGAAAGGACTCTCACCGTCGGCTGCTGCGGCCTCCGCGCTGAGGTCCAACGCCGCATCCCGGTTGCGCTCATATTCGCCATCAGCGATGACCAGGAGGTCGACGTCTGAGTCAGGATGCGGCTGCTCGGCGCGGGCGCGGGAGCCGTAGAGCCAGACCGCAAGAAGGTCATCACCCAGCTCTTCGCCGAGCAGTGCGACGAAGCGCTGCACGGTGCGGCGCTCCGGATCGGAAAGAGTCGCCGCTGCGAGGGCATTGTCCAGCTGCGTGGTCACACTTAAAAGGATAGGCGTGCCCACGGCCGATGATGCCAACCGCAGCGGCAACGCTTCGGCGGTCGCAGCTGCGGTGGGCGTTATGCGGAAATCCCGAGAGGTCCCATCGAGGCGCCTATATGGCTGGAGCCGACCCCCTGGCCAGCTCTGTACAGGGTTTAGCGGCGCCTCGACGGATAACTATCACCTCCTTCTCTAGACCAAAGCAAGGCTGTGGGAAGCAGACCCTGTCTGGAATCTCGTGGTGGGTGCATGGACGACGCACGGCACGCTGTTGCGTGCGACATTGCGAGTCCTGGCACCCCACTGCGAGATTCCGGTCGGGCCTGACAGCAGTGGTCCCGATCGCCGTCGATCGCAACGAAGGCGGCCTGATCGTTGCGATTGCGCGGCCGATCGGCGCTAGGCGATGGCGATCGAGGCGAACACGGAGATCGCGGCAACTAGGGCCATCAGCTGCAGCTCGGCGTTACGCGGTTGGGAGCCGAGCTTGCCGCGGTCACCGGCGACGATCAGGATCGCGCAAATCAGGCCGCCGACCACACCGCCGAGGTAATCGCCGGCGGTAGCGTCGGCGGCGATGAAGCTGCCGATCAAATTGATGGCGATCAGGGCCGCGAAGCAGGTCGTAAATTCTTTGGAGTGGGAGCCGCGGGTGCGGGTGAGGACGACGCTGGCCGCTAAGAGGCCGAAGGCCGCGCCCAAAGCGCTGACCGTGAGCTCATTGGAGTTGAGCAGAAGCGCTCCGAACGAAGCAGCGAGAAGGGAAGTGAAGTAAATGAAGGTGAAGCGGAGGGTCCCGAGCAACGGCTCCAGCATGCGGCCGGCGAGGAGGAGGGTGGACGCATAAAGGATGATGCGAAGCAGATCCAGGTGCAAAAACCCTGCGGTAACCAACCGGTACCACTCGCCTTCGGCGACGAAGGGGCCGGCGAGGGCATAATTTTCAAAAATTTTAGTACTCGGATCGTTGATCCCACTGCCAGCGACCTCGATCAGGTAGACGATCAAGTTGATCGCAATCAAGACGAAGGTCGCCGGAGTGGACCAGAGGCCGGATGGCTGAGCGGGCGGGTTGGTGTCGACGGAGGGGCCCTGGCTCCAGCATTCCGGGCAGCGCATGCCGACCGGCGTCGGTGTCATGCAATCCGGGCAGATCGGCCGCCCGCACGAAGAGCAGGAGACGCCGGTCTCGTGGTCGGGATGCCGGTAACAGGTAGCCATAGGGTCGAGGGCCTAAGTTGGCGCTGTAGAGGTCGCCAGGAGGTGCCGAGATCGGCTCGCCCCTACGCAGCGCGGGAGGCGAGCCTTACTTCGTGCTCGGCACCCTCAGCTTTCTACGGTGCCGCCCACGGGAAACAGTGCCGTGGCCTAAAAGCCCCATTCCCAACGGCGGACCTTGGGCTCCTTGTCGTTGACCTGACGCCTGCTGACCATCTTGAACGAGAAGTGGCGAGGCTTCTCGTCCTCAGACTCCTCGTCGCCATCGAGGGCGAAGTCATGGTCAGCTGCGAGATCGCTTTCAAACTTGTCCATCTCCGCAGTGAACTTGGCCCACTCCTGCAGGCCTTCCAAGAAGTCCACAGCATCCGCCAACTCACCCTCAGGAAGATCGTCGATCAGACGCTTGGCTTTCTTTCGATCATTCATGCTCAACGATCCTCAATTCCCCCGGCCGACGATTTGAGAAGCTCTTGGCGCTCGTACGCCCAGCCCCACGCCAAGAGCACCAGAACCAGCGTCGTGAAACAGGTAAACACATCGGTCTGACCGAAAGCCAAGAGCTTCGTCAGGAAGACCACCACGAGGAAAAGCGAGCTGAGCAGCAGTAAGTTGAGCCGCCGTGGCTCGCGAGTCAACTGGACCGGGAACACTCGAGGACAGAACCCGAGCCAGACGATGAAAACCAGCACGTTGGTCTGCGCGAACTCCAGGCAGTGGATGTCGAAGGCATTGAGGGTCGGGTCGGGGGAGTTGACGAAGAACAGCGTCAGGCTCACGACGGAGAGAATCTGGGTCAGGAGCGACCCGAGGGCCATCGCAACGAACAACGGCCCTTCTGCGCGCTGGGCGCGCTGCCAAACGTCCATCGACTCCTCCTCGCGGGCAGGCCACTGCCCGGAGGCAGCACTCACTTCTTGCCGCCCTTGTTCTTGGCGTCTTGACCCGTGAATTCGAAGATCACTCGGTTCTTGTGTTTACGGAGATCGATGGAGTTCACAGACAACCAGATCCTTCTATCGATTTAGAAAATTTAGAGAGGGAGGGTTCGAGGCGGCAGTAGGTGAATTCGAAGGGGATGACGACATTGTTGGCGGCGCCGGCTTCGGTGGTCAGCTTGTTCACCAGGCGCTCGGCTCCCGCCTTGTCGCCGGCGCGCAGCTTCCTTGCGACCGCTTCGAAGTAGCCCGCCTCGTTGGATACCTTGCCGAGCCACTTGGAGAGGCGGGCGGCGTCGGCGGCGGGTGCCGGGACCTTCTGGATCTGGGCGATCGCCGACTTCAGCGCCCGCGCGGCCCTCGTGAACTTGGTGGCCGCGGTCTTCAGCTCGCCCCG
Organism: Solirubrobacterales bacterium; assembly: GCA_036513995.1. Classification (GTDB taxonomy): domain Bacteria; phylum Actinomycetota; class Thermoleophilia; order Solirubrobacterales; family 70-9; genus VAYN01. Next base: position 3,692 of record DATBXZ010000277.1, read on the forward strand.
GCGGACTTCCTGTTTGACCCCGGCGAAGATCCGTTCGTTGGCCTGGGTGTCGGTCTTGCAGATCGGCTCCACCGCTTCGCGGTAGGAAGTGCGGGTGACTTCGCCCGCGAAGGCGAGCGAACAGATGGAGATGAAGATCGCCGACGCGCAAAGCGCGGCGGCGATCTTCCGGGGGCCAAGCATCTGCAAATTCCTCAGGCCCGACCTAGTGGCCGGCCTTCTTCTTTCCGGCCGACTTTTTCTTGCCCTTCTGGCCCTTGCCGCACTGCGCCTTCAGCGCCGGTTCGTATTCGTCGAGCTTGCCGTTCTGCCCGGTGAACGCCGCGAGCGCCTTGTGCGTGCCCTTGCAGACGTCGGTCGAGTTGACCAGAAGGCCCTTCTTGCCGCCCTTCAGTTCGAGCACGAACCGTTCGACCGGCGCATCCGGGACGACGTCGAAGGTGTTGCGGATCCGCGAGCCTTCGGTGCCTTTCTCGTGCACCGAGTCGATTTTTCCGGCGAGCGTGATGTCGATCTGGGGGCCGTTCAGGGCCGCCGCCAGCTCCGGGAGCTTGGTCCCGTAGCCGGTACGCAGATAGACCGGCCCTTCGAGCGGCGCGTCGAGCAGCGGGGTCACCGCCCGGGCCTTGCCGTAGATCGACTTCGCCGGGCAGTTTTCGCCCGGAGTGTTCCCGGTTTCGAACACTTTCCTGGTGCAGACGTCCTTCAGGTGGCCCTGTTCGAGGAACTCGGACCCCGGCAGCGTCACCTGGGCTGCGGCGATGTTGGCGTAGGCGCCGCCTTTCGGATAGGTCAGCACCGCCTTGAAGGCCGGCAGGGCGCCGCGGTGGGTCTTCTTGCCGACCAGGCTCAGCGCCAGCTTCGGTTTGAACCCGAGCGAGGCGCAGTTGCCTACCTGGAACGGCGATGACACCGTGACCGGGACGTCGTCGCTCGAGCTGGCAAAGTTCAGCCCTGAGCCGAGCACGGTGCTTGCCGTCGACTTCTTCGCGCAGCTGGTCGGGTTGAGGGTGAAGTTGGGCCGGTCGACGAAGGCCTGGATGTCCCGCAGGTGGACCGGGATGCCGTCGACGATGTGGGGGATCGGGTCGGAGTTGGCGCCGTCGACCGAGACTTCGGCGGTTTCGTGGTTGACGTCGAGGGCGAAGCGGACCACCACGGTGCCGAGGTCGAAGGGGCCGACCTTGGCCGCGGTGACCGAGACCAGGCTGATCGGGCTGCCGTGGTAGGGACCGGCGAGGTAGAGCTTGCCGGGGGCGTAGGCGAGGACGTTGCCGACGCCGGTGCCGACCTGGGTATGGCCGATTTCCGAATTGGCCGGGCAGGCGGGGTTGGCCTGCTCGATCCCTCCCCCGCCTTCGACTTCGCGCGATTTGGCCAGTGCGATCTGGGCGTCCGAGCACTCCGAGACGCCTTTCAGTTTCGCGATCTCACCGGTCGGCAGCTTGATCGAGAACCTCGTTATCTCCTGTTCTGAGTCTTTCCTGGCGATGTCGGTGTAGAAAGGGGAATAGGCGCCGGCGGTCGGGTTTTCCGAGCCCGCCAGCAGGCTCGGATGGAAGGGCGGCACTCCCCCACCCGGACAGCCCTGACCTTCGGGACCGGCGGTGATCTGGAAGGAGCTCTGGTCGTGGACCGGGGCGCCGGGGTTCGACCAGGGCGAGAGGTCGGCGGCGACGGTGTAGGTGCCACAGGCCGGTGGGGTGACCAGCGGCGCCCTCTGGCCCTGGCGGAAGCTCAGGTGGAACCTCGAAAAGGGCAGCTGCGGGACTTCGTCGACTTCGGTCGTCAGCTGGCCGGTCACCGGGTTCGGGGTCACCCGCAGAGCCTGCCTGATCAGGATCCCAAGATTGGCATTTCGGGCGACCATGTAGATCGTCAGCAGGTTGCCGTTCGGGTTCTGTGGCGTCGGGTTCGGGTTTTCACCCTGCTTGGCGACGTAGATCGATCCGTCGACTTTTTCTTCGACCAGCGGGGATTCGATTTCGACTTCGCCGATCTTCGATTCCTGGGTGCAGCCGGTGGCGGCTTCGAGGGTCGAGGCCCAATATTCGGCTTCGTTACAGGCCTTCAGGCCTTCTGCCACGGACGGATTGGTGGTGAAGCCTTCGGGCAGGGTGACCACGGCCTTCTTCAGCTGTGACTGGGCGGTCCCTTCGGGGTTCAATAGGCCCTGGTCGTCGACGTTGATGTCGAAGTTCAGGCCCGTCGGCGAGGTCGCGGCGTTCGAGGTCGGTTCGGAGTGGATCGTCGGCGCGAAAGGCAGCTGGTTGCAGCCGATCAGGGCGAGCGGGGTGTCGGCTTCCTCGAGCGAGTAGGTGTAGGGATCGAGCAGCGAGACAGCTCCGGTCGCCGGGTTGGGCCACGAGTCGCCTTCGACGGTGGTCGCGAAGGGCGCGGCGCAGTTGGTCGGCAGGGTGAGGAAGGCGGGCGGTTTCACCTGTTTTTGCAGTTCACATGGGTAGCGGCCTTCAGCCCAGTGGCCGCCGGCCAGGCAGCCCCAACCCCGGGAGATGTCGTGGGTCTGATCGCCTGGCGTACCCCAGAAGGTGACGGTGGCGGAGATGAAGTTGACCAGCTGGGAGGTGTTGGCGGTGGTCACGGTGACGCCGTAGTCTTCGCCCTTACCGGAGCGCACCGCGGTGTCGAGGATGACCGGCGTCTGCACCAGCTCGAAGCCGAAGCGCGCGGGCTCGCCGACCGCGGTCTGAAGGTTGAAGAGCGGCACCGGGAGGGTGGCGAGGTGGAGGGTCTGGGGTTCGTCGATCGTGACCGAGGCGACGCCGATCACGGAGTCGGCTGGGCAGAGGTTTTCGTTGCCCCCTTGGGCGACGTGGGTGAAGTCGAGGGCGCTGCATTGCGACACCGCGGTGGCGTTGCCGATCTGGCCGGGGGGCAGCTTGAAATGGAGGTTGCGGGCCATCGCCGGCGGGCGGGCGTACTGCCCTTCCGCTTCGGCGTCTTGGTTCAAGGCGAAGGTGGTGGTGAGCTGGTAGGGATGGGATCCGGCGCGGGAGTCGACGGAACCGCCTTCTTCTTCGGGGACCAGGGCGTATTCTTCGGTGCCGAAGGGCGGCAGGCCGGAGCCCAGGGGCAGCGGGTGCCGGCGGGTGACCGGCGCGGCGCC
>DATBXZ010000278.1:0-8643 GCA_036513995.1 Solirubrobacterales bacterium
GCCGCCAGGCCCTCGCTCGGCTTGCCGCCGACGATGTCGCGGAACGCTTCCTTGAAGCGCTCGGTGCGGCGGTCGGGGCGGAAGCGGTCGACGGCCTTTGCCTGCTTCGCCGGCCTGCGCTCGCCGTAGCGCCGCCGCGCCCAGATCGAGTGCGGCTTGCCGATCCGCGCGGCGCCATAGATGGCGATCGGTGCGAAGAAGAAGCCGATGGTCCCGTGCAGCACCCGTCCCTTGAGCAGGCAGATCGCGACGAAGGAGAGGATCGCCAGGATGGCGAGGATGCTGCCGATTAGCGCCTCGCTCGAGTCCGACTCGATCGCCACCGGGCTGGCTCCGATTACCACCAGGAGCAGCATCGAGGCGACGATCACGGTGGCGTCGATCGAGCTGCGGCCCTCGCGCGCCCAGTAGACGTCCTCGAGGTGGACCCAGAGCGCGAACTCGTCGATCGTCAGCCCGACGCCGATGCCGAAGAAGAGGGCGCAGGCCTCGGCGTAAGGAGTGCGGCCGTCGCTGACGAAGCCGAGCGTCCCGGCGGCCATCATCGTCACGATCCCGAAGACGAGGTGGTGGACGTGGACGCCGCTGTCGCTTTCGATGTTCCCCGGCCACCAGGAGACGCTTTCGCTGCGGATGATCCGCGTGCTCATGCGGATGAAGGCGAAGGAGCCGATGAAGCCGACGAGGACGAGGAAGACCGCCTGCTCGTGGTGGTCTTCGAGGTTGTTCCAGAAGTCGGAGAAGATCGACGCGGTGGTCATGCCGAGGGACGAGTCTATGTGGCCTGAGAAACCCTCTCCCGTCGCCGCCTCACCGCCAGGTACACCACCCCGACCATGATCGCCACCAGAACCACGTAGTCCAGGTAGCCCAGTTTGTGGCGCCAGTCCTCCCAGTTGCTGCCGACCTTTTCGCCGAGCAGCGCCAGGCCCAGGACCCAGGGGATGGAACCGAGCAGGGTAAAGGCGCTGAAGCGCCAGAAGGGCATCCGCGCCACCCCGGCGGGAAGGGAGATGAAGGTGCGGATGATCGGCAGCATCCGCGCGAAGAAGACGGTTGCCGTCCCGTAGCGCGCAAACCAATCGTCAGCCCATCGCAGGTGCTTGGGGCTGATGTGGACCAGCTTGTTCTTCTCGAGCAGGTCCAAGCGCCCGTAGTAGCCGACCGCGTAGGCGATCCAGGACCCCGCGAGGTTGCCCAATACGCCCGCCGCGACCACCCCGAGCAAGGTCAGTTCCCCGTTGGCGACGCTGAAGCCGGCAAAGAGCATGATCGCCTCGCTGGGGATCAGGACGCAGGCCGACTCCAGGGTCATCAGCAAGAAGACGGCCACGACCCCGGCCGAACCGATGAATTCGGTGGCTACTTCGATGACCGGTTCGACCACCTTGTCGGAGATGCTGGCGAGCAGGAGGGGGTTCACGGGGCGGCATTCTCTCGCCTGTGCCTTAAAGGCAGGTGAGAGCGGTCGGCCAGAACCCTCATCCGATCCTTAGCGAATCCATAGCTCGGCGATAGGAACGCGACCTACCGTCGAGGCATGGATAGAAGAGAGCGATACTCCCTCGTCCTCGAGGCCCTGACCGCAGAGGCCAGTCGCGGCGCGCGGCGGCCGTCCGGCTTCAGCCGGCCCCGGACGATCAGCCCTAGCCCTGGCGCTCGGAGGTTTTTGCGGCGCCACGTGAGTGCGCCGACCGCCGCCGCACGCTTCTGACCACGGCTTCGATCGCGATCCAGGCGAGCAGGACCAGGAGCGCCGGCAGCGCCAGGACGGCGACGACGCCGACGCCCGCCGCCAGTAGGAAGGCGACCACGGCGATGGCGATCGCGATCAGCAGGTCCGCGAGCAGGCGACGCCGAGACGCTGCGCCCGCCGAGATGTTGCGTGGCAGCCTCACCAGCGTTCCCCCGGGCGCAGGTATACGGCGAAGAAATCTCGTTCGTCGGGGGTCAAATAGCGTTCCGGCGGCCGCAGCATTTCCGGCAGCAGGTTGCTCGGTTCGCCGGCGCCCGGGTGCCGGTAGCTGATGAAGCTCGTCCAATCTTCGTTGATGTCGAGCTCCAGGGCGCGGACCGCGCCCGCCCGCTGCAGGATCTTGGCCAGCGATTCGACCGTCTGGAAGTCGGCCGCCGCGTAGAGCAGGTTGCCGTGGCCGTCGACGCCGAGCCCCGAGCGCCAGACTCGCACCGCGTTGTTGACCGTCTGCCCCCATTCAGGGCCGTCGCTGAGCTTCGGACTGAGCCGGCCCGCTTCGATGATCGGCGGCAGGTTCTGCTTCGCGAACCAGACGTTCGCCGGCGCCCCCGGGCCCTGGTGCCAGGGGACGACGTCGACCCGCCCGCCGCGGTACTCGACGACGGTGGCGATGCCGTTCACCATCGTTTCCCTGACCCTGCCGCGGTAGATCAGGCCGGCATTGGAGGTTTCCAGTGGGAAGCCACCGTTGAAGGTGGCGACGAGACGCTTGCGCTTCCTCGCCGGCACTTCGGCCGGGCCGCGATGGGCCAGCGGCGGCGGTGGCTCGGCTAGGCCCGGGACGTAGGAGAGCCGGGTCCGCGCGGAGTCGATCCAGGCGACGCCGGCGACGAACTGTGGGTATTCAGGGTCGCTGCGGAAGGTGGTCAGCAGGACCGGCGGGCGCGGACCGGCGTCCGCCGCCGCCTTCTTCCAGACCCCCTCGCCCGGCAGTGCCGGCCGGATCAGCGGCTTCACGTTCGGGGGCCGGTAGTACCTGGTCCCCGAACCCGACCCGACGCCCGCCGACGCCACTCCGACTTGGGGCAGCGAGCGCAGCGGCGGCCCGCCCTTTTCCGGCGCGGTCAGCGTGTAGTACCAGTTCTCGACCTGGGAGACGAGCGAGTTACCGCCGTTCTGGCGCAGCCACTCGACACTGGAGACGCCGAGGCCGACGTTGTGCTTTTCGCCCATGGCTGCCACGTAGGAGATGCCTGCCGGGACCAGGCAGGCGATTGCCGCAAGCAGGAATATCCTGCGCGCCCGGCGCCAGAACGGGACCAGCGGGTAGCGGCGCTCGGAGCGAGCGGGAGGCATCGGGCCAGGGTCGCCCAGGGACCTGAAAGGGAGGTGAGAGCGGAACACGGCGAGAGCCCTCACAACTCTCATCTGCGATTAATCGCGGTACTCCACACTGCCGCGCCATGAAGCGTCAGATGCTCAACAAGGTGCCGGAGATCACCGTCTACTTCTGGGTGATCAAGATCCTCTGCACGACGGTTGGGGAGACCGCGGCGGACCTGCTGAACGAAAACCTCGGCCTCGGCCTGACCAACACCACCTACATCATGGCCGCGGCCCTGATCGCGGTGCTGGTCTTCCAGTTCAGGGCGAAGAAGTACGTGCCGGGCATCTACTGGCTGGCGGTGGTGCTGATCAGCGTCGTCGGAACCCTCTTCAGCGACAACCTGGTCGACAACCTCGGCGTCGAATTGCAGACGACGACGATCGCCTTCAGCGCCATCCTCGCCTGCGTCTTCGGGGCCTGGTACTGGAGCGAGCGGACCCTCTCGGTCCACACCATCGTCACCACCAGGCGCGAGGCCTTCTACTGGCTGGCGATTCTCTTCACCTTCGCCCTCGGCACCTCGGCCGGCGACCTCGTGGCGGAGAAACTCGAACTCGGCTACCTGCTTTCGGTCGGCATCTTCGCCGGCGCGATCGCGATCGTCGCCATCGCCCACCTCCGCTTCAGGCTGAACGCGATCCTCGCCTTCTGGCTTGCCTACATCCTCACCCGGCCGCTCGGCGCCTCGATCGGCGACTACCTCTCCCAGCCGGTCGAAGAAACCGGGCTCGGCCTGGGGACGATCTTGACCAGCGTCATCTTCCTCACCGCGATCCTCTCTCTGGTCGTCTACCTGACGATCTCCAAGCGCGATCTGATCGCGGTCTCCGCCGCCGAGGCCCAGCTGGACGGGACACCGCCGGGCCCGAGCGGGTTGCCGGCCGTCAGTGGATCCAAGGTCCTCGTCGTCGCCAACAAGATCGAGGCCACGCAGGCCCTGGTCGACGCCGTGCGCGAGCGCGCCGCCGCCGGGCCGGTGCGGTTCTTCATGCTGGTCCCGAACCCCGACAACCTCCCGTTCGACCGCAACGGCGCCGATACCGCCGACGGTGAGCAGGTGCTGAAGCTGGCGTTGCCGCGACTGAAAGCGGAGTCGGGAGCGGAGGTCGAAGGCGGCGTCGCCAGCAGCCCCAACGCCTACGACGACATCGTCGCCGCCCTCGACACGGGCGAGTACCGGGAGGTCATCCTCGAGACGCCGCCCACCCACGTCTCCCACTGGCTGCACATCGACCTCTCGCAGCGGATCGCGCAGCTCGGCTACCCACTGACGATGGTGACGGCGACCGCTTAGCTAAGCGGTCGCCTGGGTCAGCGCCGGCAGCGGCTCGGCCGCCGTTGCCCCGGCGCTGGCCGCCGCGGGGTAGGCCAGCGCGGTTCCCTCGACGGCGATCTCGACCCGGTCGCCGACGGCCGGCAGCAGGTGGCCAGCGGCGCGGGCGACAAGCTCGCGGCCGCCCGGGCGATCGAGGGCGATCCGAGCGGTCGCGTCGTGCCCGTAGAAGGCGGTCGCCAGCACCCGGCCGCTCGGCGCATCGTGACCATCCGGAGCACCCGGCTCGTGGCAGAGGATCTGCTCGGGTCGCAGCATCACGGTCACCGTGGTTCCCTCGCCGCCACCGGCCCCCCGGGTCCGCAGGTGGCCGAGCGAGGTCTCGACGCCGTCCCCCTCCCGGCGACCTTCGAGCAGGACGGCCTCGCCGACGAAGGCCGCGACCTCGGCGTCGACCGGGTCGCGGTAGAGCGTCTGCGGGTCGGCGGCCTGGACGATGCGGCCGCCGCGCATGACCGCGACGGTGTCCGCCAGCGAGAGCGCCTCCTCCTGGTCGTGGGTGACCAGGAGGGCGGTGGCACCCGCCGCCCGCAGGGCACCCCGGACCTCGCCGCGGACCTGCGCGCGCAGGCCGGCATCGAGGGCATCGAAGGGCTCGTCGAGCAGGACCAGGCCCGGCTCGGGGGCCAGCGCCCGCGCCAGCGCCACCCGCTGCTGCTGGCCGCCGGAGAGCTGATGGGGGAAGCGCTTGCCCAGGCCCTCGAGGTCGACCAGCGCCAGCAGCTCTTCGACCCGGCCGCCGCGGCGCTGCCCTCGCGGCAGGCCGAAGCCGACGTTGGCGGCGACGTCGAGGTGGGGGAAGAGCGCGCCCTCCTGGGGAACGAAGCCGATCGCCCGGTGCTCGGGCGCGAGGTGGGTGCCGGCGTCGCAGAGCACCCGCTCGCCGAGCCGAACGGAGCCGGCGTCGGCGTGCTCGAAGCCGCCGAGCAGCCGCAGCAGCGTGGTCTTGCCACAGCCGGAAGGGCCGAGGACCGCGGTCAGGCTGCCGGTCGGGACCTCGAGGGCGAGGCCGGTGAGGACCGAGGTGTCGCCGAAGGCCTTGCGCAGGTCGGCGACCGATAGCGAGGCGGCGGGGCTCATCGCTCCTCCGCCGGCGCGACGACGCCGCCGAGGCGGCGAGTCAGCAGGTAGGTGGGCAGGGCGGAGATCGCGACCATCAAGGCAGCGTAGGGGGCGGCCGCACCGTAGGAGAGGCTCGAGGCCTTCGCCCAGAACTGCGTTGCCAGGGTCTGCGTGCCGATCGGGGCCAGCAGCAGGGTCGCGGTCAGCTCGGTGACGGTGGCGAGGAAGACCAGCGCGGCGGCGGCGCCGAGCCCGGGCAGGATGCGCGGCAGGGTGACGCGGAGCAGCGCCCGCAGCGGGCTGCAGCCGAGCGAGCGGGCGACCTCCTCGTGGACCGGCGGCGCCTGCGCCAGGGCCGCCCGGGTGGCGACCAGGGCCAGCGGCAGGGAGAGGATCGCGTAGGCGACGATCAGCAGCAGGGTCGAGTCGTAGACGGCCGGGAAATGGTGGATCGAGAGCACGATCAGGGAGAGCGCGACGGCGATCCCCGGCAGCGCGAAGGGCAGGTAGGTGGCGCGCTCGATCAGGGTCGCGGCGCGGCTCGGGTGGCGCACCGCGAGGACCGAGATCGGCAACGCCAGCAGCGTCGTCAGCGCGGCGGCGCCGAGGCCCAGCTGCAGCGACGTGCCGGTCGCGGCCAGCAGGGCGCCGAGGTCGAAGCTGGCCGAGCTGCCGGTGGCGACCCAGTAGACGAGGGTGACCAGCGGCAGGCCGAGAGCGAGCCCGGTCAACGCCAGGAAGCCGCCGCTGACCGCCCACTTCGCCCGGCCAAGGCGGGCCGGAGCCGGCGGCCGGGCCGAGCCGGAGTCGACCCGGGCGTAGCGCCCGCGCCCGCGGGCCGCCAGCTCGGTGACGAGCAGGACGAGGCAGAGCAGGACCAGGACCGAGGCCAGCATCGAGGCCGCGGCGCCGTCGAAGCTGAGCTTGTACTCGTCGTAGATCGCGGTGGTGAAGGTCTGGAAGCGCAGCATCGCGAAGGCGCCGTACTCGGAGAGCATGTGGACCGCGACCAGCAGCATGCCGCCGAGCAGGGCGACCCGAGTCTGCGGCAGGGTGACCCGGAAGAAGGTCCGCCACGGCCCCATCCCGAGCGAGCGGGCACTCTCCTCCAGGGCCGGGTCGGTCCCGCGCAGCACCGCCGCCACCGGCAGGTAGACGAGCGGGTAGTAGGCGAGGGTGACGATCCCGGCGGCGCCCCAGAAGCCCTGTACGGCCGGGGTGACCGAGACCCAGCTGTAGCTGGTGACGAAGGCGGGGACGGTGATCGGCAGCGCCGCCAGCACCGCCCAGGCGCGGCGGCCGGGGAGGTCGGTGCGCTCGACCAGCCAGGCGACGGCGATGCCGAGGACCGCGCAGGCGACGGTGCCGGCCGCGACCAGCGCCGTCGTGTTGACGAGCAGGGTGCCGACGAAGGGGCGGAACAGCAGCCGCTGGACTTCGTCCCAGCTGGTCGAGAACGTCTGGTCGAGCAGGAAGCCGACCGGCGCCAGGACGAGCAGGGCGACGACGGCGGAGACGACCAGCAGGGCCACGGGCGCCCGCCCGCGACCCTGCCGCGCCCAGCGCAACGGGGCCGGCCATGCGGCTTCGCGGCGATGAGCGCTTGCGGCCTCCATCGCCTAGAGCAGGCCCACCTGCTGCATCAGTTCGACCGGTCCGCTGCCGTCGCCGAGGTCGGCGGGGCTGACCTTTGGCGGTTCGAGCGTGTCGAACGGCTTCACCCCGGGCGGTGGCGCCACGGCGCTGTTCAGCGGGTACTGCCAGTCGCCGCTGTGAGTCATCGCGCTCTGCCCTTCCTCGCTGACCAGGTAGGCGAGGAATTCCTGGGCGAGCTCGGGGTCGCTGCTCGATGCCAGCGCCCCGGCGCCGGAGATGTTGACCAGCGCCCCGGGGTCTTCGTGGCCGAAGTAGTGGAGCCTGGAAGGCACCTTGTCCTTGCCTTCCTCGGCCACCGCCTCGAACCAGTAGTAGTGGTTGATGATGCCGGCGCCGACCTGGCCGCTGTCGACGGCGGCGATGATCCCCTCGTTGTCGTTGTAGTGCTTGGCGTTGGCGGCGAAGCCTTCGAGCCAGGACTTCGCGGCCGCTTCGCCGTCGAGCTTCTCGATCGCGCTGACGATCGGCACGAAGTCGGGCTCCGACGGTGCGATCGCCAGCTTGCCCTTCCATTCGGGCTTGGCGAGGTCGAGGATCGAGGCCGGCAGTTCGTCGGCGGCGATCAGGCTCGGGTTGTAGACCATCACCGTCTCGCGGGCCGCGACTCCGACCCAGTGGCCGCTCGGCGAGTTGTACTGGGAGGGCACTTCTTCGAGCGTGGAGGGGTCGACCTTGGCCAGCAGCCCCTTCTCGGCCAGCAGTTCCAGCGGCGGCGTGTTCTCGGTCAGGACCACGTCGGCGGGAGTGGCTTCCCCCTCCTGCTCGATCTGGCTGGCGAGCCCCTCGTCCTCGCCGAAGCGGACCTGGACCTTGGCGCCGTTCTCTTCTTCGAAGCCCTTGACCAGGGTTTCGGTCATCGCTTCGTGCTGGGAGCTGTAGAGGGTCAGCGAGCCGCCCGAGTCCGAGGACCCGCCGCAGCCGGCGATCGCGAAGACCGCAATTGCGCCCAGGCAAAGAACGGCGAAGAGCTGCCGGGTGATTCGAGAACTCACGAAGCCTCCTAAGGAATTCGACACCAGTGATTAGGGCAACCTAATTCGGCAACCCTAATCGAAAATATGTTCGGAGGTCTTCCTAAAGGCCAGATGAGGACGCTCGCTCTCATCTGCCATTCATCTTCTCTGGGATCGTTATGGCATGAACGTTCTGGTCGTCGAGGACGAGGTGAAGATGGCGGCGCTGCTGCGGCGCGGGCTGAGCGAGGAGGGCCTGACTGTCGACGTCGCCGCCAACGGCGAGGACGCGCTGGGGATGGCGCGCGCCTCGACCTACGACGCGATCGTCCTCGACGTGATCCTGCCGGGCATCGACGGCTTCGAGACCTGCCGCCGGCTTCGCCTCGAGGGAATCTGGGCGCCGGTGCTGATGCTGACCGCTCGCGGCGCCCTCGCGGACCGGGTCTCCGGCCTCGATGGCGGCGCCGACGACTACCTGACCAAGCCCTTCTCCTTCGCCGAGCTGCTGGCGCGGCTGCGGGCGCTCGTCCGCCGCGGCCAGAGCGAGCGCCCG
>DATBXZ010000279.1:0-7013 GCA_036513995.1 Solirubrobacterales bacterium
GGCGGCGCCGGCCCGCGCGCCGCAGAAAGCCCCGGCTCGCCGCCCCCGTACCCGCCCGACGCCGAAAGGCCGCGGCGCCGCGGCGCCGGCGCCCACCCGTAGGTCGCCGGCTCGCAAAGCGCCAGCCCGCAAAGCGCCCGCGCGCAAGACGGCATCCCGCACGGCGCCCGCGCGCTCGCCGCGGCGAGCGACGCCGGCGAGTCGCGCCGCCGCCGTCGGCGGCCAGCTGATCCCGCTTGCCGGCCGCACCGCTGTCGCCGTCGGCCAGCTCCCCGACTCCGGACTGGTGGTGCGGATGACCCGCGGCCGCGCCTGGATCGGCGTGCTCGGCGTGCTGCTGGTCGGGATCGTCGCCCTCAACGTCGTCACCCTCAGCTTCGCCGCCTCGTCGGGCAAGATCGACGAAGAAATCACCACGCTGGAACAGGAAAAATCGATCCTCGGAGGTCGTGACGCGAAGCGCTCCGGGATCGGCGCCGTCCGCCGCGCAGCGCTGCCGCTCGGGCTGGCGATGCCCGCCAGCTCCGACATCCACTTCACCGACGCCGGCCCCGACGACGTCGCCACGGCGGCGCAGCGACTTGCCGCCGTCGATCCGGGTTAGGGGCGGGCGCGGATGCGCTTGATCGAGCGCCGGATCGGCCTCCTCTTCGCCGGCTTCCTGCTCTGCTTCCTGGTCATCATCGGTCGTGCCTTCTGGCTGCAGGGGGTGCAGGGCGGTGCCCTCGCCTCGGAGGCGGTCTCCCAGCAGACCGAGACGGTGACGGTGCCGGGGCTGCGCGGCAGCCTGCTCGACCGCAAGGGCAACGAGCTGGCCGCCTCCGAAGACGCGGCGACGATCTACGCGACGCCTTACCAGATCAAAGACCCGCCCCAGGTGGCGACGAAACTGGCTTCGATCCTCGAACTGAAGAAGGGCGAGGTGCTGGAAGCGCTGACCGCGAACTCGGGCTTCTCATACGTCGCCCACAAAGTCAGCCTCGAACAGGCGGCGCGGATCGAAAGGCTGAAGGTGGAAGGGCTGGGCGAGCTGCCAGACAGCCGCCGCACCTACCCGCAGGGGGAAATGGCGGGGCAGGTGATCGGCGCCGTCGGCTCCGAAAACCAGGGCCTGATCGGCCTCGAGGCGGGCGAGGAATCGACCTTGAAGGGGAGCGACGGCGAACGCCGCATCGTCCGCGACGCGCTCGGCGACCCGATCCGGCTGGAAACCGTGAAGGAAGCGAGCGACGGCGAAGACATCCAGCTGACGCTCGACCCGCTGATCCAGCAGAAGACCGAACAGGTGCTGGCCGAAGTCGGCGAAACCTACGCGCCGAAGGGGGCGACGGCGATCGTCGTCGACCCGCGCAGCTCGCAGATCCTGGCGATGGCCAACTGGCCGCCGATCGATCCCAACGATCTCTCGAGTGCCTCCAGCGAAGACCTGACGAACCGGGCGACCAGCTTCAACTACGAACCGGGCTCGACCTTCAAGGCGTTCACCGTCTCGGCGGCGCTGGAAGAAAAACTGGTGACGCCGGAAACCACCTTCACCCTGCCGCCGAGCATCCAGGTCGCCGATCGCACGATCGAAGACGCCGAGCCGCGCGGGACGGAAACGATGAGCGTCGCCCAGATCCTCGCCCGCTCCTCGAACGTGGGCGCGGTGACGATCGGGCTCGAGCTCGGCGCCGAAAAATTCAGCAAGTGGATCGGCCGGTTCGGCTTCGGCCGCAAGACCGGGGTCCAGTTCCCCGGCGAGGAAAGCGGCATCGTGCCGAAGCTGGACGCATACTCCGGCTCCTCGATGGGCAACCTGCCGATCGGCCAGGGGCAGGCGGTGACGCCGATGCAGATGGTCGCCGGCTACACGGCGATCGCCAACGGCGGCATCCTCAAACCGCCGCAGCTGATCGAGAAGGTCGGCGAAGAAAAGGTCGAGGAGCCGAAGGGGCACCGGGTGATCAAGGCGGCGGTGGCGGCGCAGGTGCGGGAAATGCTCGAGGGGGTGCTGGCGGCCGGCGGCACCGCTTCCGAGGTGAGCGTGCCGGGGTACACCCTGGCCGGCAAGACCGGTACCGCGCAGGTGGCGGAAAACGGGGGGTACTCGGAAAGCAAGTACGTGGCCTCGTTCATCGGCTTCGCGCCGGCGCAGGACCCGAAGCTGCTGGCGGCGGTGATCGTGGATCAGCCGCAGGGGGACATCTACGGGGGGTCGGTGGCGGCGCCGGCGTTCGGCAAGATCGCGGCGTTCTCGCTTCCGTACCTCGGCGTGGCACCCGAATAGCAGGGCAGGAGTCGGGTGCCTCTCCTGCTCGCTGACCCCGGCCCTAGACTCGGGTTCTCATGAGGGCTGAGGAGCTTGCCGCTGAGGTCGTGGGAGCCCGGATCGTCGGTGACGGATCGGTGGAGGTGGCCGACCTTGCCTATGACAGCCGAAAAGCCGGGCCCGGGACGCTGTTCTTCTGCGTGCCCGGGGAGAAGGTCGACGGGCATGACTTTGCCGCTCGGGTGACGGAGGCCGGGGCGGTGGCTCTAGTCGTGGAGCGGGAACTGGATCTGGACGCTCCCCAGGTGGTCGTCCCGGACGCGCGGGTGGCGATGGCGCCGGTGGCGGCGCGGTTCTTTGGCGATCCGACGGCGGAGCTGCGGGTCGTGGGGGTGACGGGGACCAACGGCAAGACCACTACCGCCTTTCTGATCCGGGAGATCCTCGAGCAGGCGGGGGTCTCCTGCGGGTTGCTGGGGACGGTGAAGCAGGTGGTCGGTGGGGTCGAGGAGGGGGTGGAGCGGACGACGCCGGAGGCGATCGACCTGCAGGCGACGTTCCGGCGCATGCTGGGAGCGGGGGACCGGGCCTGCGCGATGGAGGTCTCCTCGCACGCGATGTCGCTGCACCGGGCCGACGCGATCCACTTCGAGGTGGCGCTGTTCACGAACCTGACCCAGGACCACCTCGACTTCCACGCCGACATGGAGGACTACTTCCTCGCCAAGCGCAGGCTCTTCGCCAACCTGGGGCCGGGGACGGCGATCGTCAACGTCGACGACGACTACGGCCGCCGACTCGCCGGGGAATTCGAGTGCGTCACCTTCTCCGCCGCGGGCGCCGACGCCGACTACGGCGCTCGCGAAGTCGAGCTGGACGCCGGGGGCGCGCGCTTTTCGGCGCGAACGCCGACCGGCGAGATCGAGCTGAGGACGGGCCTGCCGGGACATTTCAACGTGGCGAACGCGTTGGGGGCGTTCGCGGTGGCGCGGGCGATGGGTGTCGCGGCCGCCGCTGCCGCGGAGGGCTTGGCGCGGGCGGCGCGGGTTCCGGGGCGCTTTGAGCCGATCGACGAAGGGCAGGGGTTCGCCGTCCTGGTCGACTACGCGCACACGCCGGACTCGATGGAGAACGTGCTGCGGGCCGCCCGGCGCTTCACCGCGGGCCGGCTGATCGCGGTCTTCGGCGCCGGCGGCGATCGCGATCGCGACAAGCGGCCGAAGATGGGCCGGGCCGGGGCCGAGCTGGCCGACCTGGTGGTGATCACCTCCGACAACCCACGCTCCGAGGAGCCGGCGGCGATCGTCGCCGAGGTCGCGGCCGGGGCGGCCGCGGCCCCGGAGCTGGAGGTCGAGGTCGACCGCCGTGCCGCGATCGGGTTGGCGCTGGGGCGGGCCGAGCCCGGAGACACCGTCGTCATCGCCGGCAAGGGGCACGAGCAGGGCCAGGAGTTCGAGGGCGGCCGCAAGGTCCCCTTCGACGACCGCGAGGTGGCGCGCGAGGAGCTGCGGAAGCTGGGCAGCCCGGCGTGAGGCTGGCGCCGGAGGAGATAGCGGCGGCGCTGGGGGCCGAGGTCCTCGCCGAGGGCGGGCCAGGATCTCCGGCCAGGGCCACGATCGACTCCGGCGCCAGTGAGCCCGGCGATCTCTTCTTCGGCCTGCGCGGGGACAACCGCGACGGCGGCGAGTTTGCCGCCGCGGCGATCGACGCCGGTGCCTGGGGGGTCGTCGCCGCTCCCGCGTACGCGCGACGCCTCAGCGCCGCCGGTGGCGCTGAGGCTCGCGATGCTGCCTGGGTCTTCTCCGTTTCCGACCCGCTCGTCGCGATGCAGTCGCTGGCTCGAGCCTGGCGCCGGGCGCTGGGCGCCCGCGTGGTCGGGGTCACCGGCTCGGTCGGCAAGACCTCGGTCAAGGACATCGCCCGCGCCCTGCTCCCCGGCGCCGTCCACGCCAACCGCGAGAACCTCAACACCGAGATCGGGTTGCCGCTGACTGTGCTCGAAGCCCCCGGGGAGACCGACCTGCTGGTCCTGGAGATGGCGATGCGCGGCACCGGCCAGATCGCCGAGCTGGCGGCGATCGCCGAGCCGGAGGTGGCGGTGATCACCAACGTCGGCCCGGTCCACGTCGAGTTGCTGGGCTCGATCGAGGCGATCGCGGCGGCCAAGGCCGAGGTGCTCGACGCGCTGCCCGCCGGCGGCGTCGCGATCGCCCCGGTCGCGGCGGGGGCGCTGGAGCCGCACCTGGAGCGGGCGCCGCGGCTGCTGCGCTTCGGCCCCGGCGGCGACATCGAGGCGACCGCGGCGAAGGTCGTCGAGGGTGTGACCGAGGCGCTGATCTCGACCCCGGCCGGAAGCCAGCTCTTCCACTTTCCCTTCGCCGAGGCGCACAACCTGACCAACGCCCTGGCCGCCGTCGCCGCCGGCGTCGCGCTCGAAGCGCCGCTCGCCGCGATGGCCGACCGCGCCGCGGACATAGGATTCTCCCGCTTCCGCGGCGAGCGCATCGAGCTCGGCGAGGGAATCGTCCTCGTGAACGACTGCTACAACGCCAACCCGGTGTCGATGCGCGCGGCGCTCGACCATCTCGCCACCCTCGGCGCCCCGCGCACGGTCGCCGTGCTGGGCGAGATGGGCGAGCTCGGCCCCGGCGCCGCCGGCTTCCATCGCGAGGTCGGCGAGCACGCCCGGGCGGCGGGCGTGGACATGCTGCTCGGCGTCGGCCTGCCGGCCCGCGACTACGGCCCCGACGAGCTCGTCGCCGATCCCGGCGAGGCGGCGGAGCTGCTGGCCGCCCGCCTGCAGCCCGGCGACGCCGTCCTCGTCAAGGGCTCGCGCTCGGCCGGCCTCGAGGCCGTCGCCACCGAGCTGGCGGAGCTGGTCTGATGGGCGGCCGCTGATGGGCGAAGTGCTGATCGCGGGGATGGCGGCGATGCTGATCTGCATCTTCCTCGGCCCCAAATTCATCGAATACCTGCGGGTCCGCGAGTTCGGCCAGCACATCCGCGAGGACGGGCCGCAGGAGCATCACGCCAAGGCCGGCACGCCGACGATGGGCGGGCTGATCATCTTCGTCGCGATCTGCGTGCCCTACCTGGTTCTCTCCGATCGCGACGCGCAGAGCCTGACCGTCTTCGGCGTCGCCCTCGGCTGCGCGGCGATCGGCTTCGCCGACGACTTCATCAAGATCGTCAAACGCCGCTCGCTCGGGCTCTCGGCGCGCTGGAAGATCCTCTTCCAGGTGCTGCTCGCCCTCGTCCTCTGGTGGGTCGCCCGGCACGAGGTCGGGCTCGAGCCGATTCTCTACTTCCGCATCGGCGGCGCCAGCCTCGACCTCGGCCCCGTCCTCTACTTCGTGCTCGTCTTCCTCGTGCTCTCCGGCTTCTCCAACGGCGTCAACCTCACCGACGGCCTCGACGGCCTCGCCGCCGGCTCCTGCGCGATCGTCCTGCTCGCCTACACGGCGATCGCCTTCGTCGCCAACGGGCAGCAGGACTTGGCCCTGCTCTCGGCCTGCCTGGTCGGCGCCTGCATCGGCTTCCTCTGGTTCAACGCCTTCCCGGCCTCGATCTTCATGGGCGACACCGGCTCGCTCGGCCTCGGCGGCGCGATCGGCGCCCTGGCGGTGATGACCCAGACCGAGGTGCTGCTGCTGATCATCGGCGGCATCTTCGTGATCGAGGCGCTCTCGGTGGCGATCCAGGTCTTCTCCTTCAAGACCTTCCGCCGCCGCGTCTTCCTCATGGCCCCCCTTCACCACCACTTCGAGATGATGGCCTGGTCGGAGACCAAGATCATGCTGCGCTTCTGGATCATCGCCGCGGTCTGCTCGGGGATCGGCTTCACGCTCTACCAGCAGAGCATCGGCCGCTAGGCGGTCTGGCCCTCAGTCGCGCAGCGCCGCTTCGATCGCGGCGACGGCGGCCTCGCCGGCGAGCTCGACCGGCTCGGTGCTGCGCAGGGCGCGGCTGAGGACGAAGGCCCCCTCCAGCCCGGCCAGCATCTGGATCACCAGCGCCCGCGCCTGCGGGCGGGGTAGGCCCTCGGCGGCGAAGCGCTCGGTGCCACCCTCGATCCAGGCGGCGAAGACGTCGGCGCAGGCCTGGCGCAGCTCCTCGTCGGTGCTCGAGGTCTCCAGGGCCACGGTCGCGATCGGGCAGGCGTCGGCGTAGTCGGTCTCGACCAGGGTCTCGGCCGCGCCCGCGAAGAAGTTCCGGATCCCCCGCGCCAGTTCGACCTCGGGCCCGGCGAACTCGCCCAGCAGCAGTCCGTAGAGCAGCCCGGAGCGGCGCACGGTCTCCGCCCCCAGCTCGGCTTTGCCGCCGGGGAAGAAGTGGTAGAGCGAGCCGAACGGGGCGCCGGCCTCGGCGAGGATCTGCTTGACCCCGGTGCCCATGTAGCCCTGGCGCCGGAACAGCTCGCCGCTGCTGTCGAGGATCCGCTCCTTGGTGTCGCCGGCCATGGCTTCCGATGATACGGTGCCAAAACTAGAACGATCTATCTAGTCGACCTGGAAACGGAGGTTGCGGTGGCGGAAATAGAGCTTTCGGTGGGGACGTTGGAGTACGGGGACACGGGGGGCGAGGGACCGGTGCTGGTCTTCCTGCCCGGGCTGGCGATGGACGGAAGGCTGTGGCAGGGGGTGATCGAGGACCTCGGCGCCGGCTTCCGCTGCCTGACCCCGGTCCTGCCCTTCGGCGCCCACCGGCAGCCGTTGCGCGCCGACGCGGACCTCTCGCTGCGCGGGATCGGCCGGATCGTCGC